>CAZWTS010000032.1:0-7514 GCA_964637085.1 uncultured Desulfurococcales archaeon
AGCATCTGAGGGTACAAAAGTCGTCTATAGCGGCGACCTAGTTTCAGACGACGAAGACGTGCAACCAGTCTACAAGGATATCCCAATAGTTGTCTTAGGCCCTGGACAGAAGATATCATTCGAGGCGCGGGCACGATTGGGGAGGGGGAGAGAACATGCTAAATGGTCTCCCGTATCGGCTGCTACACACAAATATGTACCAAGGATAATAATAGACTCAGAGAAATGTATAGGCACTAACTGTGCCAAATGTATTAAAGTCTGTCCGAAGGGAATACTGAAGATAAAAGATAACAAACTCGTAGTAGAAGATGAATTAGCGTGCACCTTGTGTAGACAATGTGAAAAAGCTTGTCCAGCCGACGCAATATCTGTTTCATGGAGGCCTAACTCATATATAATGTACATTGAGAGTACAGGTGTTTTAAAACCAGAGCGAATAATTTTAGAAGCCTCAAAGATACTGGAAGAAAAGGCGGACAACCTACTAAGTGAGCTCGAAAAAATAAGTGGGTGAACATGTAGTGAAGAGAACTGGTCCAACAAACATTGTGTTAAGGAAGATGATAAGGTTACTAAGAAAGTATGCTAAGGAAAACGATGCTCCTATCTGGCGTGCATTAGCTGAGGCCTTAGAAAAACCAGCTCGTAAGAGAATAGTTGTCAATATATCAAGAATAAACAGATATACTAGCGAGGGTGATGTAGTAGTGGTTCCAGGTAAGGTTTTAGGGGCAGGAAGAATAGATCATGCTGTAACAGTGGCAGCTCTATCATTTTCGGAGCAAGCAGTAAAGAAAATAAAAGAAGCTGGAGGAAGAGTTCTCAGCATACTTGAACTAGCTGAAGAAAACAAGAAAGGCTCTAACATAAAGATAATAGCGTGATGTATCATGAGCAGGTTACTAGTAATTGATGCCTCGAACTTAATCCTCGGCAGAATGGCAAGTATAGTTGCAAAGAAATTACTAGAAGGTTATAGGATCGTTATAGTAAATGCTGAGAAAGCAGTTGTCAGCGGGGATCCAAAAAGAGTAATATCATCCTACCAGCTCCTCTTAGGTGTTAAGACTCTCCGTAACCCGTACAAGTGGGGTGTAAGGAGGCCGAGAACACCTGACCGTATAGTGAGGAGTGCTATACGTGGCATGCTACCTAAGAATACTCCGAAGGGTACAAGAGCATTAAGAAACCTTAAGGTATTCATAGGTGTACCAGAGGAATACGTTAATAAGGAAAAAATAACTATTCCAGAAGCTGACGTATCCAGACTTAAGGGTAAATATATAACAGTTGGAGAGATAGCAAAACATATGGGTTGGAGGGGGGCGTACATAAATGAGCAACAATAATGTGAAAAAAATAGTAATAGCCACCGGTAAGAGGAAGACTTCCATAGCCAGAGCTATTATCAAGCCAGGTTACGGTAGAGTATGGATAAATGATATACCTATAGAAATATACCCCATAGAACTAGCACGTCTAAAAATGATGGAGCCATTACTACTTGCTGGCGAGGACATATGGAATACCGTTGATATAGTAGTAAATGTTAAAGGTGGAGGAGTTATGAGTCAAGCCGATGCTGTTAGAATGGCTATAGCAAGAGGCTTAGTAGAATACACAGGTGACGAAGAATTAAAGAAAATATACTTGGACTACGATAGAACAATGCTAGCTGGCGATCCCAGAAGAACCGAGCCAGAAAAATACATGAGAAGAAGCGCTAGGAGAAGATGGCAAAAATCATATAGGTAGGCTGATAGCCATGGTTCTAGTACCCGTCCGATGCTTCACGTGCGGAGCCCCCCTGGGTCATCTTTGGGAGAAGTTCTACGAACGCGTTAAGAACGGCGAGGACCCAGAGAAGGTATTAGATGATTTAGGAGTAAAGAGATATTGTTGTAGGAGAATGCTTGTATCTCACGTACAATTAATAGATGAACTCGTACATTATAGTAGACCAGTATAAATTCGTGTGGTGTAATCCGTGGTGGCACAAGTAGATGAAGAAGCAAGAAAAATGGCTCAAAGCATAGCAGAAAAAGAATTACTCATACCCTTAGATCAATATCTCGCAGCTGGTGTACACATAGGTACACATATATGTACGAAATATATGGAACAATTCGTATACAAGGTTAGACCGGACGGACTCTACATACTCGATATAAGGAAAGTAGATGAACGTCTAAGAATAGCCGCCAAGTTTATTGCACGGTATGAGCCAGAAAGTATCATAGCTGTTTCAGCTCGACAGTACGGTCAAAGACCAGTACAACAATACTGTAAGTTTACACGATGTAAACCTATACTTGGACGATTTATACCTGGCACGCTCACAAATCCAAGACTAGAATGGTATGTGGAACCAGACCTTGTAATAGTAACTGATCCTAGAGCGGACTCGCAAGCCATTCAAGAAGCGGCTGAAACTGGTATACCTATAGTAGCATTCGCTGACACGGATAATAGGACTTCATACATAGACTTAATAATACCAGCAAATAATAAAGGTAGAAGATCACTAGCACTTCTATACTGGTTGTTAACTCGCCAAGTACTGAGAGAGCGTGGAGAATTAAAACCAGACGAAGACCTGCCAGTACCAGTAGAGGAATTCGAAGTGAAGATTAGGAGGTAAATAAATGAAAATAAGATATCCAGCAGTAGCAGGATATTTTTATGAATTAGATCCACAATCTCTTAGGAAACAAATAGAAAACGTATTTCTTCATCCCTTAGGACCAAGACGTCTACCTACTGTAAGTAGTATTAGAAAGAAAGCAAGTATAGGTTATGTTTCACCACATGCTGGTTATATCTATAGTGGGCCTATAGCTGCACACTCTTATTATATGCTAGCTGAAGAAGGGAAACCAGATACTATTGTTATAGCTGGCCCCAATCATACGGGGCTCGGTGTTGGCGTATCAGTAATGGTTGAAGGGATTTGGAAGACTCCGCTTGGAGACGCTATAATAGATACAGAGCTTGCTAAAATGATTATTAAAAATTCAGAATATGCAGCACCCGATGAATTAGCACATTTAGAAGAACACTCAGTAGAAGTTCAAATACCATTCCTTCAATACTTGTTTGGTAGAGTAAATATAGTTCCCATAGTTCTCATGCTTCAGACACCTAGTGTGGCAAAGGATCTAGCGGAAGCTATATATGAAGCTTCGGAGAAACTTGGAAGAGATATAGTGTTTATAGCAAGTACTGATTTTTCACACTACGAGCCTCACGAGGTAGCATATAAGAAAGATCGATTGGCTTTAGAAAGAATATTAAACGTGGATCCAGAAGGCCTTTACGAGGTAGTTAATAGAAATAATATTTCGATGTGTGGGCCAGGCCCTGTTATGGTATTATTATATCTCGCTAAGATATACGGAGTAACTAAGGCAGAATTACTCAAATACGCTACTTCAGGGGATGTTACAGGAGATAGAAGCCTCGTAGTAGGGTATGCTTCAGTAAGGGTTCCTTTAAAGTGAAAAATGTGATAAGATATTATTTAAGGCTTTCCTTACCATTATTTGGTGTACCCTTAAGCAATAGAATAAACCCGATTTATGTAGCGGTTCTCGATTATCCGATTGAGATAATAATCGGTGATGAATTAACATGTGAGGCTTGTCACACTATACCTCAGGTTAATGAAATAATTAATATCCTTGGAGAAGAACTTGGCGAAAAACTTGGGTTTAATATATATCTTAGTAGATTTAATCCTATGATACCATTTATATCTTATTATTCGGTAGCAACATTATCTCTTTCGCTAATTTTATCGGAATTACTAGAACTCGACATAAAGGATGTAACAGAGTCACTAATGGGGATTGAAACAGAATTATTTAATCGCGAATTAATACAAGTTATACAAGCTTTACGTTTATCTACTCTAAATAATAAACCACTCCTTTACAGGTATGGAGAAGAAGCAGTAGTCATAGAGGATGCTAGGCAGTGTTTTATATCCACAGAAAATGTAGATAGGAAAGAAATGGTTAGTTTAGGAAATGAGATTTTTTACCGTATAGAAGATATTGATAATGAGCTAGGTGATTTGATAACAAAATTAGCGGGGCTAACAACACTAAAAGCATACAATAGCGTACATTTGGGGAATCCAGAGGATGTTTTAATTAGCACTTATTGTAGAATTGAGAATATGATTTGGTATTTAGAATATGGTCTAATACCTCCAGTATCTGATTTTCGGGAATGTGTTAAGTGGATACCAAATATAGGCAAGCCGACGATAATAGCATTATCTTTAGATAGTAAAAGAAATAGTGGAAGAGGGATACGAGCATTATGTTAACGGTGTTAAAGTTAGGTGGTAGTGTAGTAACCGATAAATCGAAACCCTACAGTATTAGGAAAGATGTACTTAGGAGAATCGCAGGGGAATTAAAACCATACCTAGAATTGAATAATAAGCTCGTTATTGTACATGGTGGAGGTAGTCATGGACACCATATAGTGAACTTGTATAGGAGAAAAAATAGAATAGAGGACGAACACTATTATAGTAAGGTAACAATAATAATGAATGAACTCTCTCTTAAAATATCTCACTACTTAAGTATTGAAGGTATACCCGTAGTAATCCTACCCACTCACGCATTATTCAAGTTAAATGAAAACAACGAATTAGAAGTGTATAGCTTAAATGTAATAGTGGAGCATTTAGAACAAAATATTGTTCCAATTCTCTATGGTGATGTAGTATTAAGCAAGAAAGGGTTCCCGGTTCTATCGGGAGACGATATAAGCTGGTATTTGGCATGTAAACTCCGAGCTCAAAAACTACTATTTGCTACATCAGTAAATGGCATATATTCTGGTCCTATAGGTGAAAGTCCAATTATAGAACAAATAGATTGCAGAGGTAAAAACATGGATGAAATATTGAATAAAATTTATGTTGTACGGGATAAATCCTCTATAGATGTTACTGGAGGGATAATAAACAAGATAGTGGCAGCAAAGAAATATGGTTGTAAAAATTTGGATGTAATAATATTTAATGGTCTAGTAGAAGACAATATTAGGAAGGTGTTACTAGGGGAGAAAATACCAGGCACAAAGGTGTTACTATAATTGTCCGAGCAAACAAAAACAAGAAAGATAGAACACATAGAAATAGTGTTAAAAGAAAACGTAGATCCAGGGTACTCAACCTTACTAGACCAAGTATTTTTAGAGCATAATTCTTCGCCAAACTTAAGTATAGATGACATTGATTTATCAATAATGTTTCTAGGTAAGAGGATTTCAGCTCCAATAATGATCGCTGGAATGACGGGAGGTCATCCAGAAACAACAAGAATAAATGAAGCATTAGCAGAAATAGCAGAAGAATTAAACATAGCCATGGGTGTAGGTAGTCAGCGTGCAGCTCTTGAAGATCCAAACTTAAAATATACTTTTACTATTGTACGCGAAAAAGCTCCTTCAATACCAATTATAGCAAATATTGGTGGAGCTCAACTAGTAAAAGGGTATGGCATAAAAGAAGCGAGAAACGCGATATCAATGATTAAAGCCGACGCGTTGGCAGTACATTTAAACCCTGCTCAAGAGGTTTTCCAGCCAGAGGGCGACAAAGATTTCAGAGGCCTAGTTAAATTAGTGGAGGAGCTAGTTGACAACCTAGAAGTACCAGTAATAATAAAGGAAACAGGCGCGGGACTATCCGGAAATATTGCTAAGATGTTTGCAGAGATAGGTGTAGAGTATTTCGACGTTTCCGGTCTTGGTGGCACAAGTTGGATCATGGTTGAAAAATATCGTGCTAGGGGGCACGTTCTTAGTCGTATAGCCGATACTTATCGAGAATGGGGTATTCCAACAGCAATATCAGTTATAGATGTGATATACAATGTTCCAACAGCTTATATAATAGCTAGTGGTGGTATTAGGAATGGCCTCGAAGCCGCTAAGGCACTAGCGTTGGGGGCTAATGTGGTTGCTCTAGCCGCACCTGTATTAAGGAAACTGCTCAACGACGGTAAAAATGCGGCTAAGGAATATCTAAGACAATTAATAGAGGAGATACGCATAGCTATGTTCTTAACAGGTGCTAAGAGGCCTGAGGAATTATGGTATTCCAACTTGAGTTTTGGCTATAGGATTATCAGCTGGATTATTTCAAAAAATATTAACATACAAGAATACAATGCTATTAGGAAATATAGGGTGGAGCTAAATAAATAGTTTTAAACCAGACCACTCAATACCATAGGCGAAGAGTAAATAGAGTAAATAGGAGGATCAATAATGGAGAGTAAGAACTTAAAGATAATGGCATATAGTAAAAAAATATTAGATAAGTTAAATGAAGTAATATTATCATATCTTAAAGGAGAACCAGTAGACCTCTATACAGCGTCGGCGCACCTCCTTAAGGCAGGCGGTAAGAGGCTTAGACCGATACTATTGCTTACCGTAGCACGTGGTTATGGATTAGAAGAAGAAAAGGCGTTACCAGCAGCGGCTGCAGTAGAGTTATTACACAATTTTACGTTAGTTCACGATGACATCATGGATAGGGATCCATTCCGAAGGAATGTTCCGACAGTTCATAGTATATGGGGTGAGGCGTTAGCTATTCTTGCTGGAGATCTTTTATTCTCGAAAGCTTTTGAAGCCTTATTGGATCTAGAGAGAAGCGGTATAGATCATAATTTAATAGTAAGGGCCACCCGTAGACTCGCATGGGCTTCTGTTACTGTTGCTGAGGGACAAGCACTTGATATGGAGTTTGAGAAACGTATAGATGTAAGCGAAGAAGACTATATGGTAATGATAGATAAAAAAACAGCAGCTCTCTTTAAAGCAGCTGCTGAAATAGGTGCAATAATTGCTGGGGCTTCTGAAGAGCAAATAAGACATATAGGTGAATATTCTAGACTTGCTGGTAAAGCTTTTCAGATTAGGGATGATATACTGGGCTTGGTAGCCGATGAGAGGAAACTAGGAAAACCAGTCTTAAGTGATATTAGGGAAGGTAAACGTACAATACTGGTAATATATGCTTTAAAACATTTAGATGAAAGTAGAAGAGAGAAATTGTTGTCAATTCTAGGTAACCGTTCTGCTTCGGTAGCAGAGCTACAATACGCTGCAAACGTAATAAAGGAAACAGGGGCTATACAATATGCTTGGGAAAAAGCAGTTGACTTAATTAATAAAGCAATAGAGCATCTTAAGAAATCCGGTATTGATAACGAAGTATATGAAATGCTTGAGGAATTAGCAAAATACATAGTTTCTAGGGAGGAATAGTGGAGAAGGACTATATATTCCCGGAAATCTATATAGAAGACAGTGGTATAAAATCAAACGAGTACATAATAATCGAAAATGGGAGAATAACAATAGAAAATAAATGTAAGTCCCTTACGGGGGGAAGTAGGTGCTTTGCTAAAGTACCCTACGACAATGCATTAGACTTGATACTAGATTTATATGGTAATAGATTAAAGAAATCATTC
>CAZWTS010000033.1:0-14288 GCA_964637085.1 uncultured Desulfurococcales archaeon
TTACTGAATACATTAGTGAGGGCTATATAAACGTGGTCAGCACGGTTTTAGAAGACTATATTCTAGCCGTTAAATACGCGTTAGACCACGGCTTAAACATTCTAGAGCTTTGGGACGATCTTGTTATAGCTTTCCAGATGAGGAGGATAGGTATAAGTGAAATATATTCAAATGATAGAGATTTCGACGAAATACCTTGGGTTAAAAGAATATTCTAAAAGCAACTATTGTTTTAATGGCAGTGTTAAGACAAAGTCTCTATTACTTGGAAGCCTCCCCTTAACTATTATAGATTTTACTTCACCATTCACACTAAATACTATTGAATTATTTATTACTACTTCCCTGTGAACAACCTTGACAGTACCGTTAGTAAATACTACATGGAGTTCTACTGGTATTTGACCACTACTAGGCCCTATAATCGTAGTATTTAGAGTATTCTCGCCATTATTCTTAGTCCACATTGATACTATATTGTAGCCTCCTACCACTAGTATACCAGTTATAGTCTCCGTACTTGTTTGATCTTGGCTTACTACGCTTACTTTATCATTATACGTTATACTAGTGTTTACTAGCTCGTTGCCAACTCTAACTCTAAGCGTATAGTTTACGTGTAACAAGTATTCTCCTGGAGGAAAGTATGCTGATTTAAGGCCGGCAAGAGTAGGATACCATGTGTAATCATATACTGCTTCTGAATATACTAGTTTTCTTCTAAGATAGATTTTACCGTATTGTACTGGTGTTATTAGTGTATTGTTGGCAAAAGCTAGAGATACTCCATAGAACCGGGAATCCCTATTATAGTATATATCCACGAGGCTCTCGGGTCTCGCGTTTACTAATAATATCCTAACGGCCAATGGTTCTTTTATACCATATTCTCTCTTATAGGTTAGCTGGAGGAACCAGTCGCCCTTAACTAATAATTGTTTGGGTTTACGCTGGCTCAATAATATGAATACTTTATCTTGTTTCCAGTTGAGAAATACTACTCCAGCCAATCCATTGCTTGTAGCATTACCAGCAATGTATACTTGGTTTGAAGAAGTATATAGATAGGAGCAGTAGCTTATAGTAAACCCACTATATGATTCACTACTAGTTGATGAGACCTTAAAACCATAGGTATCGCAGCCCTTAGGTGTTTTCTCGGGCTCATAGTACTCGAATACTTTATCTCCAACTTGAACTCTCGGATTACGTGCTAGTTCGCCGAGGGAGAACATCTTGTAATCATAGATTACTCCGAGATAACTAATAGTATTATTGGATATCTGGCCATGCAATAATATAGAGTAGAATGGCGGTACCCCCTTGTAGTAGATCTTACCTATCTTAGCATCCTTTAATACCTTCACATAAAACGATAAATTATACTCTAAAGTACTCGGAGCAACCGTACTTGTTCCAGTAGAAGATGTTGCCTGTATAGTTGATGTAGTCGTCTGATTACTTGTTACTTGTTGCTGGGTACTCGTGGATTCTTGGCCCGTTAATTCGGGGTAAACCAGCATTAACGCTATTAATGCAAGTAACACGACTATAACTATAATCTTAACTTGTTTATCACTAGCCTTCAATGATCTCACCTAGCTGTTGCCTACTAAGATTCTTAGGATAAAATAGCTTTACCCAGAACAACTAGCTAGGCTACGGGCTTGAAGTTCTCAATAGAATGCTAGTTATGGATCCCCTACTAAGGTTAGATACTCTTTGATTTTGTCATAGGGAAATATTTCTACGTCTCCTCTACTAGTTACTAGTATTAGTACTGGTTTTACTAGTCTTGGGCCCTGAATGCATTCTTGGGTTTTAAAGTGTAGTAGCTTGTAGATTAATGTGAAGTCTGCTCTTACTTTTACACCAGCTTCATCTGCTTTCTCTATTACTATTTTAGGTATGTCTACTAAATGTGTTCCAGCTTCTATTTTTACTTTAAGGGGGGCTGTTATGAGAGTGTATATTAGTATTGTTTCCTCGGCCACTCTTACATTATTTCTCGCACGCTTCTCAGCTACCTGGATATTCTGCCTAGTTGTACCGATTTTTTCAGCTACTTCTCTTAGGCTGAGCCCCCGACTCCTAAGCTTAAGTACTTGGAGTTGGAGTTTTGTAAATAAACCATATCGGTCAGGTACGGTGGACACCCAGATATATATTATTGTTCTCAAAATATATTATATGTAGTTGCCGCGCTCCAACTAGACTCTATGTTTTCCAGTAGGGTTTAGTCCTAGCATATTCTCTCTCAGCTTCAAGGATTGCCCTATAGAATTCTTTCTCGCCTCCATGCACTAGCCTTGATAATACTTTAACAGCTGTTTTAGGGCCTACTCCATGGGCTGCGAGGGCTATTGCAGCATATTTCCCGTAAGATAATACTAGGCTTGCAGTATCTTTTGCTTTCTTCAATAATTGTTTTTCTTCTCGGTTAAGCTTCTTACCCTTTCTATACTTTTCTAATACTTTTTCTACTGGGTCGTCGGGGTGCATTACAGCTATATATCTCGAACCACACTTAGGGCATACGATTTCATCTATATCGCTTATCCTAGTCTTCTTAGACCAACCGCACATAAGACACACTAGTTTTACTTCACGTTTAACTAGTCTCTTCTTAACTATTTCAACAACTACTTCAGGCGGAATGCTTGGAGCAACAACGTCTTGTAGATAAATATTTGTTAATAGTTCACGAGTTACAGGTAAGGGGTTTTCACCCGATTCAACTATAGTGATTTTAACCTTACCCGTCTTCAAGTCTCTTAGGAGTCTATCTACTGCATCTATATCTAGTTTCTCTGTAAATACTTCTCTTAGGGCTTCCCTACCTATGATAGATGGGGCTAGATGTTCGGCGAAGCGTGCTACTTGGCGTAGACTAGCATCCCTAGATACTACTCCGAATCTCCGCGCAACGTGTAGGAGCTTCCATTTATACATTTTAGTTTTTGGTAAGACTCTTTCTAATACTAGTTCTACGTCACCCCTTTTCAACTCTTTTAAAACATCTACTACTATTTGAGGATTAATTGGATAAGCTGGTAGGAGAACTATATGGTATTGATCACTCTTATAGCCCACACTTATCCCCAGTTTTCTCGAGAGAAGT
The DNA here is from genome assembly GCA_964637085.1 of uncultured Desulfurococcales archaeon. Taxonomy (GTDB): domain Archaea; phylum Thermoproteota; class Thermoprotei_A; order Sulfolobales; family WANQ01; genus JALWGO01. The sequence continues at coordinate 3,122 of CAZWTS010000033.1, forward strand.
GTTGAGAGGACTAGTCCTAGAGTCTGGTTACCCATAGTACCTAATGCTACGTGTACGACTACTAGTCTACCCGTAGACTCTACTACAATATGCTTATCTGAGGGGATGGGCTGGTTTAACTCAACATGCTTTCTAATAACACTTAATACCTTACCCACAGCCTCTATACTTGCATTATACTCCCTCATTAACAACTGCATAGCTCTACCATCACGCCCCCTCGATAATAGCTCATAGAGTCTACGTCTCAGCGAGCCAGCTTCCCTAGCCGCCCAGTAATCTACTGGTATTAGTTCTCCCTCCCATGCAGGGGGTGCTCCCTCTATCTTCTCAACTGGTTCTACATCAACTATTAGTGAGTCGTGATCTATACCTATAGTCCGCCAAACCCTTCCGCCAAGGATGAAATAGTGTCCTGGCTCGAGATCTGTTACAACGAATTCTTCATCTAGTTCCCCAATAAATTTCCGTGTTACTATGTTTCTAACTTTATAGTGTTTTACGTCTGGTATCATTGATGTCTCATAATAGTATTTCCACGACCCCCTAGATAACCGGTAGTAGTCTCCCATGAACCTTATGAGGCCCTGGGAGTCTAGTTGGCCTAGTACTTCTATTAGCTCGTCTTGGCTGAGCTCGCGGTAGGGGTATGCTCTCTTAACTATCTCGTAGGCTTTGTCAACGCTAACTCTATTCCCCCGCTCCATCGCTATACCTATGAGCTGGTGTGCTAGTACATCGAAGGCTTTCTCGTGGACTCGTGGCTTCTCTAAGTCTCCTCTAATAGCTCGTTTAGCTAGAACTATTGATTCAAGTATATCGTCGAAGTTTTCATGCGCTATAATTATTCCTCGGGGCTGTTCGGTTAGTTTATGCCCGCTCCTCCCTACCCTCTGTACTAGTCTTAGTGCTTGGCGTGGACTCATATACTGTATTACTAGGTCTACGTGGCCTATATCTATTCCTAGTTCGAGGCTACTAGTACATACTAGTGCTTTAACTACTTGTTTCTTGAAGAATTCCTCAGCTTCTAATCTCTCACTCCTAGATAAGCTGCCGTGATGTACTCTTACCTTATCACCCAATAGCTTCTTAAGCCTTGAGGCAAGGATTTCGGCAGTATCACGAGTGTTAGCAAAGACTAGTGTACCCCGCGACTCCTCTACGAGCTCGCTTATCCTCCTAATCCTAGCAGCTACTTGAGGAGTAGTGTTTAGTTCATCAGCTAGTAATAGGTCTTCTTCACGTGGATCGGGGGCTTCAACTCTAATACTCATACCACGGGGAAACCTTACTTCAACTACATCAACTAATCTTCCAACTCCGCCTAGGAAGCGGCGAGCTGTTTCAACATCACCTATAGTTGCTGATAACCCTATTCGCTGGAACCCCCTCCTAGATAAATCATAGAGTCTCTCTAAGGCTATAGTTAACTGTACTCCCCGCTTACTATCAAGGAGCTCATGTAATTCATCCACAATAACCCATCGAACATCTCTTAGAGCTGGCCTAAGCTTACGGTGAACTAGGAGAAACTGTAGGGTTTCGGGTGTAGTGATTAAAATGTCTGGGGGCTGGGAGGCTATTCTAGTTCTTTCTCGTGGAGGAGTATCTCCGTGTCGAACAGCTACTCTAAAGCCTAGTAGCTGTGCTAGATACTCCATTCTACGCAGTATATCACGGTTTAAGGCACGTAGGGGAGTAATATAGAGGACGATTACTTTGTTAAGCCCATATAGCTTCTTGTCAAGCATAATACTGAATACGGGGAATAATGCTGCTTCTGTTTTACCACTACCTGTTGGTGCAACTATTAGTACGTGATTACCGCTTAGTATTCGTGGAATAGCCTTCTCCTGAACGGGTGTGGGCTCAGTATACCCTAGCCTACCTATGGTTTCCCGTAGTCTAGCATTTAGTAATGCGAAGACATTGTTCTCCATCTCTATTCTTCCACCCTAAACAATGCAGCCTCTCTCCTCCCCCAAGCACCCTATTGGAGGGCAACCATACTAGTCTCTAGACACCGTATAAGCCTAAAATATGTTAAAGCTAAAATACCTGTAACCTAACGATTATCAAATACATACATCATGTTATCCATTAACACAGTATTATTTATTAAACAATGTTCGAGCAACTAGTGAACATGTTTAAAAAATGTTTAACCAATTATATCACTTAATAAAAACTTAAACGGGCATTAGAGTTGGAGTCAAGGCTTCTCCTAAAAAATATAAGCGAAATATACACTATGACTAACCTAGGCGTTTTAAGGGACCATAGCATACTGGTAGAAAACGGTAGAATAGTCAAGGTTTCAGAAAGAATAGAAGTCGACAACCATACTGACGTAATAGATTGTACTGGCTTGAAAGCCTTCCCCGGATTTATTGACGCACATACTCACATAGGAGTCTATCCCCTGGAATGGGAGTATGGCGAACACGGAGTCGAGAAAAGCGATGTAGTAACACCTCATCTACGCGTAATAGATGGATTAGACTTGTACGATAAGGCTTTCGATGATGCTGTACGTGGCGGAGTAACAACTATTGCGTCTTATCCAGGCTCCTACATGTCTTTTGGACAAATACTAGAGCATATGACTATTGTACCGGGTCAGTCAGCTATAATTAAAACTAATAGGAGGATTCTAGTCGAAGCACACGGGATAGTTTTCGCTTTAGGAGAACATGTTAAGAGGTATCTACGGGAGCAAAAGTTGTCGCCTACTACTAGAATGGGTATGATAGCCTCCATTAGGAGTTTATTTAAAAACGCAAGAGAGTATCGGGAGAAAAAGAATAGAGAGAATAATGGGGAAAGTAAAACACCTATGGACTTTAAACTCGAAGCAGTAAATAAGTTATTAGATGGAGAACTAGTTGGATTAGTTCACGCGCATACGGGTAATGACATACTGGTTTTAACTAAGCTTCTAAGAGAATATGGTGTGGAGAAAATAATAGTTCTCCATGGCACTGAAGCACACATGGTAGCAGAGTTCCTCGTAGAATACAATGTTCCCGTAGTCTTTGGACCACTAGTATTCTCTAAAAGGGGTGTAGAATTACGAAACCTCGACTCGAAGACCCCAGTGAAACTCTATGAGGCTGGTGTAAGGTTCGCATTAACTACTAATCATCCAACTATACCTATCCAGTACCTCTCCTTAATAGCTGGAGTAAGCGTAGGCGAGGGGTTACCGAAAATGAAAGCCCTTGAAACCATAACAATCGAGCCCGCGAGAATACTTGGATTAGAGGATAGACTAGGTAGTATTAGTCCAGGTAAGGATGCCGACATAGTATTATTTGATGGAGACCCCTTTGAACCGGATTCTAAGCTAACATACACGATAATCGATGGAGTAAAAGTCTATGAGAGGTGAAGTGCAGGTGAAAGCTATTGTTGGTGGTAGGATAATAACGGTTACTGGACCAGTTATAGATAATGGAGTAATACTAGTAGATGATAATGGAGTAATAAGGGAGATTGGGAAACACGGAGAAGTCAAGATACCAGATGATACCGAAGTAATAGAAGCCTATGGTAAGACTATTACTCCAGGATTCATTGATGCTCACAGTCACCTTGGATTAATACCAGAAGGATTAGATTGGGAATACTCTGATGTAAACGACTATTATAGTCCAATAACAGCTCATTTAAGAGCTATAGATGCATTAGACCCCTACGACAAGGGCTTCAATGACGCTGTAGCTGGCGGTGTAACAACCATCTACACGGGACCCGGGAGCGCTAATGTTATAGGAGGAATAGGACTAGTAATGAAGACCTATGGTGAAAGCCTAGATGAAATGGTATTGAATCCTGAAGCAGCCGTTAAAATGGCATTAGGCCCAAAGAGGCAAAGAGAAGTTAAGAGCAAGTATCCTTACCCGACTAGCCGTATGGGAACAGTAGCACTACTACGGCAATGGCTTCTTAGGGCAAGAGAATACTTGAATGGAAGGACAGATATCGATAAAATCGACCCTGAGGATAGGGCAATACTAGAAGTCTTAGCAAGAGTTCTAAAAAGAGAAATGCTTGCTAAAATACATCTCTCAACTTCACCCGATGAAATCTACGCTATCGTGAGAATAATCAAGGAGTTCAACCTACGAGCCACAATAGACCACGTCTTCGGTGGACAATTACTAGCAGATATGCTAGCACGTGAAAACATACAAGTAGTCTATGGGCCTCCAATGGTTGCTAAAATAGCGTCATTCTTCCGCTACGTGGATGATAAAGCACCAGTAGTCATGTATAGGAGTGGTGTTAATGTATCAATTATGTCAGACCACCCAGTTATACCAGAGAAACATCTACGACTACTCGCAGCAGTTACCGTAAAGAACGGCCTCACATTAAACGAGGCATTAGATCTCATAACTATTAACCCAGCAAGACAGCTTGGATTAGAAGATAAACTAGGAAGTATAGAGCCGGGTAAAGACGCTGATCTCGTCATAGCAAGTGATCACCCAGTAAAGCCTACGTCTACTATAGAAATGGTATTAGTTAAGGGTAGGGTAGCCTATAATATAAAATAGAACTTTTTAATTATCACATAACGCTATAGTGTTCTAAACCGAGGCGTTAGTATTCTTAGGAATGCATCTCCCATCAAGTTTACGGATAATACTGTTAGCACTAAGGCTATTCCCGGAAATAACGGTATCCACCAAGCAGTAAGTATATATGGTTGGCCCTCATAGATTATCCGCCCCCAGCTCGGGAAATTAGGATCACCTAAACCAAGGTAACTTAATGCGGCTTCAATCATTATCGCCTGCCCTATTTGTAGGACCATATTCGCTATTGCCGGGTGTATCGAGTTTGGTAGTACATGGCGGAATAGTATTCTCTTACTACTAGCACCTACTGCTCTTGCCGCTTCAACAAAAGTCATTTCTCTAACCGAGAGTACTTGAGCTCTCGTAATCCTCGCTGTCGTAGGCCATGTTGTTAGCCCTATAACTATCATTACATAGGCCATGTTACTGCCAAATACTGCCACAATAAATAATACTAGGAAGAATGTCGGCATCATTAAGAATATCTCTATAATCCTACTTATCACGTCATCTATTACTCCACCAAAGAAGCCTGCAAGAGCACCCAGTACTATTCCGACTAAAGCAGAGATACCAGCTGCAATTATACCTACTGCTAGTGAAGTACGAGCACCCCATATAACCCTACTAAGCAGGTCTCGTCCCAAGTGATCTGTGCCCATAGGGTGTTTAGGCGATGGCGGTAGGAATGCTTTAGCACTAATATCGTTTGGATCAGGTATTGGTAGATAGGGTGCTAGTAGGGCTACTATAACTATAAATGAGAATATTATGATGCCAGCTAACCCGTACCTGTCTTTTAGGAATAGTTTAAGCTTCTCGGGAATCTTTACCATTGCTATCCTACCTCACTCTTATCCTCGGGTCTAAGAGCATGTATATTAGATCGACTATGAGGTTCGATAAAACTACTGAAATCGATATTATCAAGTAGATACCCATAATTACCGGGTAATCACGCATGTAGATAGAATCCAGTAGTAAGCGGCCCATACCAGGCCATCCAAAAACAGTCTCTATTAGTGCTGCACCAGCTATAGCGTATCCGAGCTGGAGTCCAAAGATTGTTACCGGGGGTAGGATAGCGTTTCGGAAAACATGTTTCTTGAATAATCGGTTCTCGTCTAATCCTACTGCACGAAAAGTTGTTACATAGTCTTCGGTTAACTGTTGTAGTGCTGTATCCCTAGTTAACTTATAGTATACTGGTATTGTTATGAGGGTAAGCGTTGTTATCGGTAATACTGAATGATAGAGTATATCAAGATAATACCATATACCAGTCTTCATTTCACGTACATTTATGAGGCCGGATATCGGAAACCATTTCAACTGTACACCAAATATCATTATCAATAGTATTCCTAGCCAGAAAGCTGGTATAGACCAGAACACAAACATTATTGTTGTTAAGAAGACATCCCTCTTACTGCCAACTTTCTGCACAGCCTTTAAGCCTAGGAAAGTCCCTATAAAGAACGCTAGTATAGTGCTCGTTATTGTTAACAATAGTGTCGTTGGTAGACGCTCTATTATCAGTGTTGATACTGGTTGTAGGTAACGATACGAGTAGCCGAGGTCTCCGTGAAGTAGATTGTATATGTATATGAAGAACCTCTCATATATTGGTTTATCTAAACCCCATCGTTCTCTTATTGCTTCAACATACTGTGGTGATGAGAGAGCAACCTCTCCGCCCATGAAACGAGCTGGGTCTCCCGGTGCAGAATTTATTATTATGAAGTTTATTAAGAGTATAGCAAATATTATGAGAATGGATTGTAAAAAACGTTTAGCTAGATATGTGGAGAGAGCCATTTACTCTACCCTCCCCGCTATTTTCTCTTCCTTAAAGTCATTCCCACGAATACACCGATTACTAAGCCTACTACTAGTAGGACTCCAGGTATAGTCCAGTCAGTTGACGCTACAGTTGATGTGACCGTTGTAGTTGTAGTTTGAGTTGCAGTAGTCGTAACTGTTACAGTTGTAGCACCGGGTACACTTGTTGTCGGCGAAGGTGTAGTCTTGGTTGTCGGGCTTGTAGTTGTCGTGGTCTGGGTTGTTGTTGGAGTCGTTGTTGTGGGTGTAGTTGTTACTGGTGTCCCCTTCTCCCAGTATACTCTTTCATAAGAGTTGTAGGGTACTACTCCTGGCAGCTCCCATGGCAGGTTATGCCACTCGGTACGGTATATGTAGAAGGCTACTAGGTCTACTAGTGGGAGGTATGGTAGGTCTTTTGCCATTATTTCTTGTGCCTTCCAGTAGAGTTCCTTCCTCTTCTCCATGTCTGGTTCCTTTGATGCTTCATCTAGTAGTCTACCAAATTCTGGGTTAGAGTAGTTAGCGAAGTTTATGTACTGGCCTGGACCAAATCTCATCCTCATATTATCTGGGTCTGGGCCCTGGAACCCATCTACTAGTGCTAGGTGGAAGTCTCTATCCTGGACTACTTTTGCCTCCCATGTAGCTATCTCGTATTCTTCTATCTTAACATCTATTCCAACTCTCTTTAATTGTTCTTTTATTACCTGTGCTATTGCTTCTTCCTCTGCACCAGTGAATATCGTGAATCTAACGGTTATCTTAGTGCCGTTAGGATAGTATCTCCACCCATCAGAGCCTTTCTTAAAGCCTAGTTGATCTAATAGTTGCTCGGCTTTCTGAGGATTATATTCTGGTAGCTTTACATTGGGGTTGAAAGCCCATTTTATTGCTGGCGTATACATTCCCTCAGCTGGATAGCCGTAGCCGTATTCTGCTTTTTCCACTATTTCGCTACGATTTATTGCGTGAGCTATTGCGAAGCGGAACTCGGTTATATTAAACGGGTATTTGAGGAGGTTAAAGCCTATATACCATCTACTTGGAACGGGTCTCATCTTGACTATTACTCCTTCAGTAGCATTTATCCGCGGTATCTCCGATAGTGGTGGGCGATGGTTTAATACGTCTCCCTCACCAGCTAGGAATGTTTGGAGTGCTGCTGTAGCATCTGGTACTATCTTGAATACTATTCTATCTATACATGGTTTTCCTTTAAAGTAGTCTGGATTAGCCTCTAATACTACGTGGCTACCCTTAACGTATTCAACGAATTTGAACGGCCCGGTTCCCACGGGGTGTGTTAGTGCTGGTATATTAGGGTCCATCCAATCCTGATATTCTGTCTTATTATAGATGTGTTCGGGTAGGATATAGGTTCCATACCATGCTAGGAATCCTAGGAATGGAGGGAATGGCTCGGAGTAGCGGAATACTACCGTGTAATCGTCGGGTGTTTCTATTGATACTAGTTTATCCATTTTGAGTAGTGAATAAGCTATCCCTTTATACTTCTTTATTGACTCAAAAGTATATTTTACATCTTTAGCTGTAAAGGGTACACCATCATGCCATTTAACATCTTTCCTTAAATGAAATATAAATACCGAACCATTGGGAGCGACTTCCCATGATTCTGCTAGATCTGGTACGACATTGTATTCTGCATCAAGTGCTACTAGTCTATTGAATATTTGCCCCGCTATAGCTGCTAACGCGTCATCTACCTGCGAGTCTGGATTGAAACTCTTAGGGTCTCCCCAATGGATTACTACTAATGTTCCCCCAACATAGGGGCATGTAATTGGTTGTAGGGCAGCACTATTATCTGCAGCAAATACTAGTGGTGCTATTGGAGAGATTAGTGATAATAGTATTAGTACTGATGCCATTACTACGATATACGTACGTATATTCATGTTATACACCACCATGCATGATATTGGAAATTTAGTGGTGAAGGAGAAGCCTAATCATATAAAAGACGTACGATAATCACAAGTGAAAAACATTCACACGAACATCAATTATAAGTAATTGTAGCGGTACTATACAAGTAAACATTTAACGAATACTAAGATTTTAGGATTTTACAGTGTTTGAAAAAGTTATAATACAATTATCACCTTAATACTGTTACAAATACTCTTATAAGCAAGGCTAAAATAAAATAATGAGTTCTCGCTTATAGTATCCAATATGCTTACTTTATTACTTCCTCTAAGAATCTACCGTTCTCGTATACTAGGTCTCCATCAACGTATACCTTACCTTTCTTCATGTCCTTTACCATGTCCCAGTGTATCGCTGACTTATTCTTTCCACCTGTTTCTGGATATGCTGCTCCTAGTGCCAAGTGTATTGTTCCACCTATTTTTTCGTCAAACAATATTTCTTTCGTAAACCTTGTTACATCGTAATTTAAGCCGAAAGCTGCTTCTCCAAGCCTCTTTGCACCCTCGTCTACTTCTAGCATTTTCTTTAGGAATTCTTCCCCTCGTCTAGCCTTAGCTTCTACGACCATTCCTTTCTTGAATACAAGTTTTACTCCCTCTACTTCTACTCCCCGCCATACTGCTGGATAGGTGAATTCAATGTAACCCTCCGTAGCGTCTTCTACTGGCCCTGTGAATACTTCTCCTCCAGGCATGTTCTTTTTACCGTCGTCGTTTATCCATTTCCTACCATCTACCCTGAGGTATAGATCCGTGTTTTCAGCTACAATATGTATCTCTGACGCCTTGTTTAGGAAATCAGCTATTTTCTGCTGCCATTCAGCTTGTCTTATCCACGCTTTAACTGGGTCTTCTTCGTGTAATTTTAGTGAACGATAAACGAATTCCTCAAATTCTAATGGGCTCATACCAGCCTCCTGCGCCATTGCTCTTGTGGGATAGGCTGTTACAACCCATCGCAGAGAGCCCTCAGCATCTCTTTTCATGAAGATTTCAGTAAACTCTCTTAGAGCCATACTACGCTTCTTCATTTTCTCTGGATCAATATTTACTAACGGTTTAGTATGAGTGGGGGAAAGTATACTTATACGTACATCAATGTTCTCTACCATATACTTGTCTATCCTCGAAACATAAGTCAACAACTCATCGGGTGCATAACGATAGAATATCTCTTGAAACACTTCATCAGACAATAGGAATCTCGGATAACCTCCCCTTATAACCACAGCTTTATAGAGCTCACGTACCAGTGGTAATGCCTCATAGGTAGCCGAAATTACTACTTCATCGACTGGTTTTATACTAACACAGTAATCGACTATTAGGCGTGCAAACTTATCCAACATTATCTACAACCAATTAGAAGAAATCTTATTCCCGGGTAAAAAACTAGAAGGGGGGTCGTGAGGGGCGAAAATCAGCATTTCAGGGAGTTTCTTAGCTCTGAAACGCTACTTCATCCCCCATGTATTTTTCTATCGTGTAGTTACTCTTTAAAACTATTAATTACATAATTTATGGGTGTGTGTGAAGTGAGTAGTGGAAACAAGTCTCTATTGTTTATAGCATTAGTGCTAGGGGTTTCTGTTTATATTTCGTCTATACTCGTTATTAGGAGTATAGGAGTATATGCTCCCATCACCTTGGAGAACTTATTTATAGCGGTTTTCTATGTTAATACTATTAACTTACTTTACACGGTGTTCCTAGTATATATTTATGTTAGATACAATTGGCTGTTCATAGGGCTCCTAGCATTATTTGTAAGGTTTTTTGGGAGAACGAGTAGAGAGTATTCTTATCGTGTTAGTAGGCTTGTATATGATTGGAGTATTAGGAATGCTGGATTTATTGTAGCCCTAATAGTAGCAACTATTTTTATTGGTAGTCTATGGAAGATGAAGCTATTATTAGGGTTCTCGTACCCCATAGCTTATGCGGCTTTTAGACTACTCTTAATGCCTCATACTATCATCGAGCTAATAGCATTCTATATAGCGTTATGGGGTACTATTAGAATGCATTACCAGAACATACTTGTCATAGGAGTGTCTTTAACCTCTACAATAATGTTGCTAGCAGCAGCTATATTTGAAGCATATGTGTCACCAGTTCTCCTATATTCTTAGTTTTTATATGTAACGTATTTTTCTTATACAAAGATTAAAATCCTCGCATACCTACAGTTTGTATAGGCGCTAAACTAATGAAGACGAGAGTATTTGCCCCTGTACTAGTATTATTAGCGGTTTTAATAGTAGTGTCAACTACGCCTATTAGAACTCTAGGAGAGGGAGACAACTATCTAATATACGTTTACGGTGATATCCATTGTCCACACTGTGCCGCCCTGAAAGAATTTATTATAGAAAACTATGGTAAAGACCACTTATACTTCTGTGATATTGGTTCTAATAGAACGTGTACTCTAAAATTCTATCATATCATACAGGCTTTTGGCATACAACCCGGTATACCGTTATCAGCTGTAATAGTTGATGGTAAAGCTACTGGTGTAGTCTTTGGAGAGCTCCCGGTAAAAGAGGTATGGGATAAGCTAATACAGCCAGCAGACCTCGACTCCCATATACCTATATACGCTATGTCCCCGAATGGTACGCCTACCATAATAGGTTACGTAGAAGTTAGCCAGGAAGCATTAGCATATCTCTTCATACACGGTGAGCTACCGCCAACAAATACTACTACAACTCCAACGACAGTAACGACTACAACTACAAATACTAGTACTAGTAATACTAGTGAACTAGGAAATACTTCTACACAAGTTATAGT
>CAZWTS010000034.1:0-2830 GCA_964637085.1 uncultured Desulfurococcales archaeon
TAATATTGTTAAACATATTCACACCATTAACAGCTATTGCAACACTAACTACGAGGGAACCAGTAATTCCAGAACAAGGAAAAAGGCCTTTATCTCCAATGCAGAAGCCATTAGTACAACAAGGAATAATAACAGTTAGCAAAACTGGAAGCAGAATACAGAATGTGGTAATTCAGTCTCCGATAAGGCAAGAAAGTGTAAGATTGTTACAACAAATAGACCCTAATATATTCAATGTAAAGTTCATAAAGGAAACTTATGGTGATAACTTAAGATTATTCATAAAATACAAGAATGGTACGCTAGACACTATAAAACAAGTTGTATCCAAACTAGGTGGAAGAGTAGCATATGAGTATCCATTAATAAGTACAGTACTAGTTATAATACCCACAAATAAGCGTGACGCCTTTATACAAGAGGTTAGCGGGCTCATTAAGAAGTCTATAGTAGAAGCAGTAACATTAGACTATCCACAAAAACCAGCCTTAGATGTGAGCACGCAGCTCATAGGAGCTCAAGTGGCTTGGAACCTAGGATACAATGGTAGTGGCGTAATAGTAGGAGTACTAGACACGGGTATAGATCCCTACCACCCAGACTTTTACTTCCCTAATGGATCAAGCAAGATACTAGCAAACGTAAGCTTTGTAGACTATGATTACGATGGAGTTCCCGATAAAGACATATTCGATGATGTAGGTCATGGAACACATGTTGCAAGCACTATCGCTGGAACAGGACTCGCTGAAGTACATGCTCACAGCGGTGAATACTCATGGCATGCTGTAACAAGATGGATGCCATTCGGTTACGCCTTCGGCAATCCCAATGGCTGGGAAAACACCCTAGTATACTGGTTCAACGTAACAGGCCACGATAATGTAACACTAAGCTTCTGGGACTCACTACACATAAACCCAATATGGTACTACTATTACGGTTATTGTGATGAAGCATGGATACTGTATAGCTATGACGGCTCTAACTGGACACTACTAGATGTATTTAACATAACAAATAGGGATACTACGAACTCTTCATGGATGTACCATGAATACGTAATTAATACTACAGGACAAACAGATCTCTACATAATGTTTGCATATGTAGCGTATATAGCAATAGATCAAACAGGATGGTGGATAGACGATATAAGTATACGGGAACTAAACTTTACGGACGACCTGGAATCAGGACAGCCAATGTTTATACCAGGTGTAGGGGGCCATATATATGATGATAATGGATGGTTTGTTGTACGTGGAAGATTTACTGGTGTAGCTCCCGGAGCAAAGTTGTTAATAGGAAGAGTATGTGATACAAGTAGTTGTTGGACTAGCTGGATAATGAACGGTATAATTTGGGCCGCAATATATGGTGCAGACGGTATACCTCTATCTGGTGACGAAGCAGACGTAATAAGTATGAGCCTAGGAGGTACTGCAAGCTACTATGACCCAGAAGCCCAATTAATAGACATCTTAACAAAATACTATGGCGTCACATTTGTAGTAGCTGCTGGTAACAGTGGGAACAGAGGGCCATATACTGTCGAATCGCCAGGTATATCGTTCTCGGCAATAACTGTTGCAGCGGCCCAGAAACCAGTAGACAACTTACCAGTAGACATTGTATACTTTAGTAGTAGGGGTCCAACGATAACTAATCTGACAATAAAACCAGATGTAGCAGCACCTGGTGTGGCGATAATCGCAGCTCTTTCACAGTACTGGGGCTACAGCCCCTATTGGGACTTAGATCCATATTATACTATAATGAGTGGTACTTCGATGGCTACACCACATGTTAGCGGAGCTGTAGCGATAATAAAGAGTGCTCATCCAGATTGGGATACTTGGATGATAAAGTCGGCGCTAATGAGTACTGCTACATGGATAACATACAGAAGGTATAGTAGCTTCTACCCGCCTTCACCTGCAACCGTTTACGAGCAGGGTGGTGGATTCATAAATGTTACTGCAGCGATACAAGCAAAGGCGTTGCCCATAAATGCTAGCTTAAGCTTCCAAGTAGTAGATATAGGTGGTAGTAAGGCATTAAGTTTCCTAGTAAAGGTATTGGATCCAAGTATAACTAATCTAACAGTATTAAATGATACAGTAAGATACATAGAATACGCTAAATATGGTTCCGACTACTATGTAGCAAATATAACGCCGTATACGGGATGGCTTACTTATAATATAACACAAGTAAACTCAACACTCTATAATGTAACTGTAACGCTAAATGTACCAAGTAATGCTACAGGAGGATTATATGATGGTATAATATGGCTCAATGCAAGCGGTTATGTATTCCACGTAGTACTAGGATTTATAGCATCACCAATAAAACTTGTTGGTAGAGCAGTAGACTTTGTCAATGGTACGGCTATACCAAACGTAACAGTACTAGTGGTGAATACTACGTATGATATTTATTCTTGGAATAGAACGAACGCTACTGGCTACTTTGAAGTATTAGTACCAGCTGGAGAACCAGTATTTCTATATGCTTATGATCAGAATGACTCATATTACGTGTACTATGGAAGATTCATAATGTTCTTACCACCCTTTGCTGAGCTTGATCCATACCAGCTGTACATGACGCCTAGATGGGGTTATGCTGATAGACATGTATTAGTAGTTGCCGATGACTTCTACGGCTACTATTATCCACCTAATCTCTCGGTATTTCTAGAATTCAATAACAGCTACGGCTTCATTATGAGGGAATGGTATGAGTCAATGCAGGGAATACCTGTAGATCCACTGTACTGGAGCAACGACTTCCCATATGTGATATGGTCAAGCTGTACCTC
>CAZWTS010000035.1:0-9770 GCA_964637085.1 uncultured Desulfurococcales archaeon
GCTCACACATCTAGAAGAATATCATAATGGCTTATTTGTATTCCAGAATCGTGCAACAGCAATCATAGCACACGTATTAGAGCCGAGGAGAGGAGAATTAATCTATGATTTATGTAGTGCTCCTGGAGGAAAAGCATTCCACATAGCTAGTCTAACGGAATGCGAATCCTATATTATAGGAGTGGATATCTCAGGTAAGAGACTTGAAACCATGGCTAAGCTCTCAGAGAAGCTTGGAGCATTAGACTGCGTTGACCCAGTAGGAGGTGATGTCCTAAAAGCCCCGGTTACAGCAAGAGCCAAGTATATTGTATTGGATCCCGACTGTACTAGTATTGGGAGAATAGGTCATTCACCAGAGATAAGGTTATGGATAACTCCAGTAGATATTGGAAGAATGGCTCGTATCCAGGAGAAGCTCTTAAAGAAAGCAGTAGAGCTAGCTTCAAGTAGGGCTAGAATAATTTATTCTACATGTACTATTACATTAGAGGAGAACGAGGGGGTAGTAGAGAAAATCCTAGACTCAGTAAAAGGTTTAGAACTCGTTGAACCATCGATACCATTGGGTGTACCGGGTATCGGGTTAAAAGAGACTAGGAGACTCTACCCTCACCTTCATCAAAGCATAGGCTTCTACTTCGCAGTTCTAGAGAAGAAATAGAATTACCTAGTTGACTGCTTAGCTAGTTCTACGAGTCTTCTAGCATCGAGTACTTTAAGGGAGGTCTCGGGGACTAGTGATTCATCGGGAACTATGAGTATTTTCTCTGCTTCTGGATACTGGTATAGCTTTGATTCTATTTTATTGATTTCACTCCTAGTTATTCTTGTCTTCCATTTCACTTCTCCCACTACACGTATTCTCTTATATTCTAGTAGAGCTAAGTCTATTTCTTCGGGTTCAATAATTTTTACTGGTTTTAAGCCCCAAACCTCAGCTAATAGTCTCTCAACAAACCGTTCTACTAGTAGTGGTAGTACTTGTCTAATGGCTTTCTCGAGGAACCCCCACGGTAATTGTAGGTCGAAGTGCTCGTATCTAGCTTGCAAATAATATTGTAGACTTGTTAGGGGCGATATATGGCGGTAAACATGTCTCTTCCTACCCAATACTGGTATTTTTTCAAGTAATCCTATTTTCACCATAATGTCTATGTACTTTGTTATAAGTGATGTAGACTGCTGGGGTAGGAGACCGCGACTATAGAGGTAGGAGGATATTTCAGTTAGCCTAGTCCTACCAGCTGCTATGGCTTCGAGTATGTAGTGGAATCTCTCTGAAACCGCTTGGTCTTCTTCGCTTAGTATTTCCCCGATTAATGATTGTGCTATTTCTTTTCCTCCAATAACTATGTCTTTAATATTCTTTCCTATGAGAACTGGTTCCTGATAAAATAGTATGGTCTCTAAGAACTCTTTACCGGGTTCAACACCCCAATCATGTCTTAATAAGTCGATGGGTGATATTAGTCCTACTTGATAGCTGGTAAATAAGCCTTTAAGTGGAGCATCTATTCCCTCAGTTAATTTGCGGTAATAGTGTAGTGTTGATGTAATGAGTACTAGTTCGCCCCCACACTCACCTGCATGAATAGCGTCAAAGAAGCGTGGATTAGCTCTATGAAACTCATCTACAATAATCTTATCAGCTGCTCTACAGAATCTTATGAAGCTAGTAGTATCGAATAAAGCATCTCCGACTGGATCATAGAATAAGCCTCCTCTCCGTACTATAAAGTAATAGTAGTTTCTTAGAACATGTCTCGCATAGAATGTTTTACCAGTTTTCCTGCGACCATATATGAGTCTCCTACCCCTACTGTTTAGATATTCTTCTAATACCCTACGCTGGACCACTATACTCAAGGAAGCATACCCTCAGTATCATACCTAGGGTATCAGAATTAAAGATTACTGGTAAAGACGTAGGTAGTAGGAGCCATTAATACGTAAACTATATAATTGCTCATATTTCTACGAGACCAAGGAACCATTACGTAGCTTTAGGAGCTTAGAAAGGTGTTCAGTAAAAGTGCTCATAGAGATCCTCGTAATGCTCTTCGGCTTAATGGGCTTGGGCATGATATTAAAGCTTGTTTCAGTTAAATGGTTTAAACCCCTAGATGATATAATCAATTATTTTACAAAGATACTATACTATGGCCTATTACCGCTATTATTTTTTAACATATTCTATACCCGCGGACTTGACCTAGCTGATGCAAATATCACCTTGATAGTAACAATATATGTTGCAGCGTCAATAGGATTCCTCTGGGCTCTTACAAGAAATTTAGAGCCAGGGCTACGGAATGGTTTAGTATTATCATCTATTTTCTCGAACGCTATATTTCTTGGATTCCCCGTACTCTACTTCCTATACAATGATATAACTTATGCATCACTTTACAGTCTAGTCTTATTATCATACAATATTGCTATAGGAGGCCTCCTTGGAGCTGAAAAGAATATTGCTAAAAACATCGCTAAAATACCATTAATATACGGTTTTATTGCTGGAACCCTAACCCATTACCTAGCCCCATGGCTAGGCGAAACAATAACACCAGTTATAGCGGATCCCGTCTCCAAGCTAACAACATACGGATCGATAATAATAGTAGGCTTCTCAATCCCATTAACAACCCATGTTATAAGAAGGTATTGGAAACTAATACTACTTCAAGGATTCTTCCGCTACACTATTTCGCCACTAATACACTATATCCTACTCTTAGCTCTACCAATACCAGTTCAAGGATTCTATCAATTAATAGTTGAATCAATCATGCCGCCAGGCCTAATAAACACTGTTCTCGCAAGAATACATGGATGGAACCACGAGTATACTGCATCAGCAACACTAGTATTAACACTTACAACACCCCTAACAATAATAGTACTTAGAAGCCTAGGGCTCATATAATCCACTAAGACTTAGCCCCCGAATGCATGGAATTGAATGGTTTCCCATACGTAAACGCTAAGGGTAATAGTACCGTGAGCCACTGTATCTACGTTGATGGAGTAATTGTTAAAGCTAAAGAATATCTTTGGATAGTTAAGGGATGCCACCACGAAGAAAACCGTATCATAGCTTTACCCAGGTATAGATTAGATGGTGTTAAGATAAAAGAGCTAGCTAAGAGTCTTGAAATAGCTAGGAGATACGGATTCCTAGTATTCAACGAGAACCTTGATGCACTAGTACCCGCATTACCATTAGATGAGATAGAGTATTGCCTCAATCCATTCAATACTAGTACTCTAAACCTGGATGATATTGGAGGAACTGCTTGGGAGCTCAAAATACTGCTGGCAAGAGAAGCTGGTATTAGCTTAGACTCAATTGGCGTTACGGGTAGCTTACTAGCTAAAACTGTTATTCCAAGCATAGAAGCTGGTGATATAGATATAGTTGTACGTGGTACTAGGGAATCCGAGAAAGCCTATAGGGCTTTAAGAAGGCTCCGAGAGAAGGGAATACTATCATCAGTTAACTCCCCGGTTTACCGAGAACTAGAAGTACAAGACGAGAAAACAAGACACACACTCATGAAGAAAAGGCTCTTAGAGGGATTATACAAGAACACCCCCTACAGTATTAGGCTCATACCATGCCGTAAACAACAAGCCATTACAGGTAGGATAAAACGCCTAGGATGGTGGGAGGGAGTCTTAGAGATAATAGAACACATTCAGCCTTATATTATGCCCTACCACTACAAGATACGTGTAATAAGGACTAATAATCCATACAAGCCTACAAGCCTCATAAGCTACCGCATGAGGTTTAGCGAACTACCCTTAGGGCTAAGACTCTACGTTCGAGGCATACTAGAATACCATGTCGGAGAGGGCGAGCTGAAAATATGTCCCGATCACCCTGGATCGAAAACACTTATCCAAGAGACCACGATCTAGTAGAAGACAAAAACCACATAATATACGTTGTAGTTGGTAACGAGCACCCAATAGACAGTATCCTAGGCTATCCCAAATACATACCTGTAGAAGAAAAAACACCGTGGAAGAGGAGAACTAAGTACTTCTTAAGACTCCCCACATGCTATGAAGTAAACCATATCTATGAGAAAGCAGCTATCACGCCAAGCCAAGTATATGATCCAAAATACGGGGTCATGGTATTAGGTGTTAAGAAGACGAACATTATTAGACACTATAAGCCCCACGAGAAACTAGAAGAAATACTATCATCGCCTAGAGACAACTTGGAAGCCGATGTAGTGGGAATAATATACCAGTTGAATAAGCTAGGAATACCTACTCGATCACTCGGTGTAACTGGTAGTATACTATTAGGCATACATAACATCGAGTTCTCGGATATAGACCTAGTAGTATATGGTTGCAGAGAAGCCTTTAACCTAGTAGAAAACCTAGAGGGAAGTAAAAACAGGCTCCTAGAACCTCTTAGAGGTGAAGCCCTCTCAAAATGGGTTAAATGCCATTCAAGAGCCTACAGGCTACCAGAAAACATAGTTAAAGAATACTATGCTATATGGAGGAGACTAGTCTATCGCAGAAGAGAAGTAAGCCTAGTATACGTTGACCCAGAACCCCGTGAATGGTATTATAGTCGAGTATACACTTACCTAGGACCAGCTAAGATAATAGTCTACGTAGAGCCATGGCAGTGTAGGAGTATCTACTACCCCTCTACAACAACCGCGCTAATAGAAAAAATAGTAAAGGGACCCGAAATCCCGAGTAGAGAATTAGAAATAGTATCATACGAGTCCCTATATACTAAACCACTAGTATATGGCGGTAGACTGGTAGTCGAAGGAGCCTTGTATAAGAGTAGTTTTGGAGAATACCGATTACTTGTTGGCGTAAGAGAACACAGAGGCTACATTAAACTCCTTTACTAGTAAATTTTATCTCTACAACGTCTCCTTCACGATACGGAAAGCTCGCCCAATCTAAGGGTATAATTTTTAGATACGGGTCTCCTATGTAAAGTCCCACACCTTTAACTCTAATATCACCTACAAATATTCTTAGACTCTTACCCGTTATACTGAAGTGATAGAACCCGTAGCCATAGTAGTCGTCAACTACGCCTAATACGGTGTCCTTTACTATTACTTCACTTATTCCTCCTCTACTATCACTAGTCGTTACTAATATACCATGGCCGTAGTGTGGTATCCCGCCATCAATGAACCCACACTTATCATTGAAGCATGCCTGGAGGGGCGTAGTATAACCACGTATATTGTATTTGGGCTTAACTAAGACGTATCTATTGTTTTCGAAGAATACTATTTCACCAGAAACTTCTCCAGAGAATTCATTAGTATTAGATTCTAGTGCGGATCCTATTAGATCTAATAGACTCTTACATAAACTAAGCTTAACACCACCACTAGCTCTAAGGAACTCAGGCCTCCTACGAACCTCTAAGTGCATATGTTTATCTGTCCAGTAATGAAAGAATGGACTCGTTGCGAGCTCTCCTAGAACTCCACCTACTCTTACCTCATCACCAACGTCTAGTAATGGTTTTACGTGAAGTACTCTAACATAGTGTTCCCCTACCTGGAAGCCTAGAACGTGTTCGCCACCAACAACCCTATAGTATATGAGTTCTCCAGAAAAAGGGCTCAAAACAATATTTTCACCACGAGGTGGATATACGTCAACAGCCCTAAAATAGCGGTGAGCGTAATATGGGCTATTAGCTAGCGAGAAATAATATTCTATTGGAATCCTAAACACTATGTCGTCTACACAAATTATGTCCACGAAACCATTAAGCACTATTGCTTATTACACCTCGTACTGTAAAGTCTTATTATACTAGTAGTGAGTTGAAGATACCAGCATATTATAAAGGCATAGCATAATTCAATCCTTGCCCTAATCGACAATTAAATATTTTATAGATACTCTACTATACCCTATTATAGAAAGATTTTTTCTCTAACACGGAATAATACATGGTGATAGATTATGAGAGTTCTCTGGCTAGTAGTAATAGTATTATTAATCGTAGTGGCGAGTATAGGGTTCTCAGCATCATCGCTGTTTACTTCCCCCGGAGTCAGCTTATTATTCGAGTTCTATGGGCGTAAGGGGTACTTGAGGAACTGGCTCGGCTATCCCACTCTTCCTAGCGGTAGGGTTTATGTTGAAGTATATGCTATAACACCACCCACATATAATGTACCCGAAGTAAAGGTATGGAATGGGAGTATTAGAGACCCATACCTATTCATACCCTACTCCGGAGAATTTAGGAAAATAGTTGACGGCTTCTCTGATTATCTAGCTAGATTACCTATGACCGATAAGGTAAGAGTCTCCGCTAAATACGGGTTGAGAATAGATTTCTGGGTGTTTATGGATAATGGAACAGTTATTAGTGGTACTAAATATACTACGTATTCTCCATGGAGCATCCATAGTGGTGGAAGAGAGAATAAGATCGTAGACGTAGATTTAAGCCACCCAGTACTTGAGTACAATATAAGTGAGAGAATAGACGGATATTCTAGGGAGAGCGAACACAGTAGTACTGGAGCAATTGATACGAATAGTGTAGAACCTCTTACCACCTCTGTTTGCGTATGGTTACAGGAATGGATTATAACGCCAGATGATCTAGCTGCTTATGGAGTACCCTATATAATAGTTGATGGGGTAAAATATATCGAAGTACCTGTCGCAATTATAGATAATAA
Organism: uncultured Desulfurococcales archaeon; assembly: GCA_964637085.1. Taxonomy (GTDB): domain Archaea; phylum Thermoproteota; class Thermoprotei_A; order Sulfolobales; family WANQ01; genus JALWGO01. The sequence goes on from CAZWTS010000035.1 coordinate 6,714, forward strand.
GTACTCCTACTCGGGTATTATTGATTCATCATTTGAACTCATAGCAACATATAGTACCGCGCTAACCGTGAGCATCGGCGTGGGATACGATTTATCTTCAAAGGTAGCTCAGGGCTCATATGATGTAGGTAGCCTTGGTGTAACTCTATATAAAAGCGGGTACTCAGTTGAAAAGAACGTATACTATTATAATAGCATGATAGTAAACCCCGAGGAGACAGTATACTACTACATCTATGCTAGGCCCTATACGGTGTTCGAGAAAGAAGTATGCTACTATTATGGGAGCCCCATAGGCCAGCCAACGGGTAACGAGAGGATAAGATCGTATGTAGCGGACTTCCTAGTTAATGGTCAAGACGTGGTAGGAGGAGTAAAGAACGGTTGGCCCCCCAGTATAATGTATAGCTTCCTCTACGATGACAACTCGAGTACGCTGAGCCAAGTGGTAATACCGAGTGATCCAGCACTATATGATGGAGACCTAGACGTTGGTGAGAGTGTTGCATACGCCGAAATATTCAACTACTATGATACATGTGATAGTGGTTTTGAAGTATCGGTTCCACTGGGACTTATTGCTGCTGGAGTATGTACAGCATTAACAGATGGGGCATGTGCTCCATTTGCAACACTACTAGCCTCAATTCCCGTCTCCTTAGAATTAAACCCTAGCGATACAAGTATATCAGTTTATGGTGGGCTCAAAAACTGTGGTAGCGGTGCTGCATGCAATATACAGGGGTCTACTGGATATGATACTTTTGAAGTACTATATGCTAGGATAAGTAAACTAAAATACAGAGTGTATTACTGGAGTGGCGGATACTGTGATTTCAATGTACCAGTATCAATGTATTTTAGATCAGACTAGTGAGCATAGTTACTGTCTACCATACACTTATTTTTCCTATACTTATCAGGGGGCTCGTACGGTGTTTTTAATTAGTTCTTAAGACTACATTATAATGGTGCTAATCTGTGAAGAATATTGGTATTGTTGGTGGTTTAAGTCCAGAGTCTACGGTCTTATACTATAGGACTATTATTGATGAGTACCGTAAAAGATTTCGTAGAGAGGATTATCCAGTTATAATTATTTATAGTGTTCGTTTCGGCTTGTTTAGGGAATACGTTAGTAGAGGGGAATATGATAAGGCTGTAGAGCTACTTGTTGAGGCAGTTGAATCCCTATATAGAGCGGGGGCGAGTTTTGCTTTAATTTCAGCTAATACTCCACACATGTTCTACGATGATGTTTCCTCGAGGAGCCCTATACCATTGCTTAATATTATTGATTGCCTCGCAGAAGAAGCTATGAGGGATAATGTGTCTAGAATAGGATTGCTTGGAACCAAGTATACTTTGACTAAAGGCTTCTATGCTGAAAGGCTTAGAAGATATGGTTTAGAAGCCATAGTGCCAGATGAAGAGGACGTAGAGCTAGTTAATAATATAATTTTCAATGAGCTTACATGGGGTGTTATTAGGAGAGAGTCGAGGAATAGAATAATAGGTGTTATAGAGAAGTTAAAGAATAAGGGTGCTGAAGCAGTAGCCTTAGCATGTACTGAGCTACCCCTATTATTCGAAGGCGTTAGGGAAGTTGAGGGCCTCCGATTATATGATACTGCGAGAATACATGCTGTAAAAGCTCTAGAGTACGCATTGGGAGAAAAACGTTGTTTCCTAAACCATTAGCTCTAATACTTTTACTAGTTCCCCAATACTATTTATTATCGCGTCAGCATATGGTGATGGTGGAGTATCTGGTCTAGGCTTATGTATCGCTATAAGCCCAGCCCGCTTCGCGCCAAGAATATCTGCTACTGGGTCATCGCCTATAAAGACTATTTCGTGCGGCTCTAATTCAAAGACTCGTGTTAGATACCAGAATACTTTTTCATCAGGTTTCTTCCACCCAAGCATTTGTGAAGACACTACAACATCGAAGTAGTCTAATAAGCCGTCTCTCTCCAATAACTTGTATACTATGTCGTGGGAACCCATATTCGATAATACTCCAAGAGAGTATTTCTCATCTCTAAGCCATTCTAATACATCTATAGCGCCATCCTCGAGTTTTAAGCCCTTTAAAACGCCTTCTACGTGTCTCTTATACGCCTCCCATACTAGTCTAGGATTCCTAATACCCAAGCGTGCTAGCATTAACGTGATAACATTTAAGTCCCAGTACTCTACATCGCCTCCACGCTCAACGAGTATTCTACGAGACTCATGGAACATTTTGTCGAGCTCCCATGGATCATACCTATAACCCTGCCTCGCCAGGAACTTTGAGAAGTATTCTCTAGAATACTTAGCTGCACCTACGTCACGATATAGGGTTAAGCCTATATCGAATACAACAGCCTTTACGGGCACGGCACTAGCACCCTTCCTCCCAAAGAGATAAGATTCCCTAAGCTCACAGCCCAGTAGTTAAAGCATGCAATATAAAACATGCTGGAGATGAGACGAAACAATTATAATACTATGATAACGTAATAATACAAGTATAATCCTAGCCGAGAGGCCTAGTAATTGAAAATAGAATACATAACCTTTGACTGCTATGGAACACTCTTCGACTGGCTCTACGGTATAAAATCGATAATAAAATACCTTACCGGAAAAGAAGACCTAGAAACATTCTTTAAATGTGAACAAGAAGAAATAAAACAATACCAACCCTATTCACAAGTATTAAGGAAATGTCTTAAACAAGTACTAGAAACCCACGGGAGAGAATATAGTGAAATCTACGGGAGAGCTATAATATTATTATTCGCGAAATCCCCACCCTTCCCAGACACTATACCAGGACTATTAAAAATAAAAGAAAAAGGCTATAAAACAGCAATAATATCAAACACTGAGCACCAATTAATCAAGCTAACTCTAACTGGACTCGAAGACCTAATAGACAAAACGATAACTGCAGAAGACACAGGATACTATAAACCAAACCCTAAAGCATTTACAAGAGCAATAGAACTACTAGAAACAAATCCAGAGAATATAGTACACGTATCATCCTACCCATACTATGATTTA
>CAZWTS010000036.1:0-5739 GCA_964637085.1 uncultured Desulfurococcales archaeon
ATTAGTCTTAGCGTGTAGGTCTTTAAGTAGGTCTAATATATATCGCTGAGTTAATACGTCTAGGGCTGTTGTAGGCTCATCTAGTATCAGTACATCTGGTTCCAAGAGCATTGCAAGTGCTATTAGTACGCGTTGCTTCATACCACCACTTAGCTCGTGGGGATAGCTCTTCAATACGCGTTCTGGTTCGAGTCTAAGAAGTTCTAGGAGCTTACTAGCTCGATCTATAACCCATTCTTTATCGTTTACCCCGTGGGCTTTAGCCGTCTCCATAAAGTGATCTATTATTCTTAAAACAGGGTTTAACGCGTTTAAAGCGGCTTGGGGTATTAGGGCTATTCTCTTCCATAGTATCTCCTTCAATTGATTGTAATCCATTTTAACTAAGTCTTCTCCTTCAAAGAATATCGAACCCTTCATGATCCTAGCAGTTGGGGGTAAGAGCCTCATAATAGCTAGTGCTAGAGTAGATTTACCGCTCCCCGATTCACCTACAAGACCCATTATTTCTCCTTTCCTAATATCTAGGCTCGCATCATCTACTGCACGAACGAATCCCTTGAGAGTCATGTAGTAGACGCTAAGGTTCCTAATACTTATAATGTCCTCAGCCAATACTCTGCACCACGTGAATGAGCCTAAAAGAGGTTCCTCAATGCTTCCCACTAGTTACGAATAGATATGTGTAGGTGTGGGGTAAAATAGCTACCCGTATTTTACGTGTTTTCCTCTCCGAGAAACGGTATTATCTATTGTTTACAAGGATAAGTGGTTTTCTATTTGTTTATTTACCGTAAACTATAATTCCCCGCTTACTGGTGCACCCTTTATCTTGGAGACTATAGGGGTATACTCTATGTCATGGTATGATAAGAGTAGTATGGAAGTTTTGTTAGCTGAGAAAGTAATAGACTTCTTGAGAAAGAGTATGGAGGTAAGAAAGAAGCAGAGCATAAGAGTCTTCGAACGAGTAGCCTACATATCACCCGAATCCATAAAAATAACAAATTATCTCCGAAGAAAACCAGTTGTAGCCTTTAACCCCGGAGCAGTAGTGGAAGATGACAAACTCCTAATATTCCCGCGACTCATATTCGACTACTACTGGTATATTTCTAGTATAGGAGTATTCGAAGTAGACATGAAAGAACTACTCGAGCCCAAGGGAGTATTAGATGAAGAGTACCCTACGCGTATAGTTATTTGGACCTCAGAGCCATGGGAACTCGTGGGATGCGAGGATCCAAGAGTAGTAAAACATAATGGTAAATACCACGTTCTCTATACTGCTAGAGCTATAACAGACATGGACGGCCACTACAAGCCCTTACAAGGCTACGCAGTACTCGATGAAGACTTCAACGTTGTCTCCAAGAAATATTTCCGTATAACCCATAAGGGCCTCGAATTCCTCCCCCAGTCCTGGAAGGATAGTGCTTTCCTCGAATTCAAGGGCAAGCATGCTTCAATGCTTACTAGGCCATCTATTTTCTCTAAGATAGGATTGATAGAGGTTATATGGTGGGGTGTAGCGGATATAGAAAACGCTACAATGGAGCTTGAGACACTGAGGCCAGTAGTACCCTTAGAGAAATGGGAGCTTAAAATGGGGCTTTCAACTAACGCGGTTAAGATATCATCAAATGAGTTCCTAGTTGGATGGCATAGCGTAACTGAAGACTTTATCTACCGTAACGGGTTAGCGGTGTTTGATAGTGATGGAAACCTCCTCGGAATAACAAACTACTTGCTAGAGCCAAGCGGCCTAATAGAATCCTATGGTGATAGACCGGGAGTAATATTCGGGAACGGACTAGTACAGTACAAGGAGTATATTTACTGGATAGGAGGTATAAGCGACTATGCGATAGGAATATTTAGAGCACCATTAGACAGGATTCTAGAAAACATGAAATGGCTCAAAGGCTAAACTGGTTCGAAATCATTTAATCTTATTTTCCTCAGATTTTTCCTCCTTTAATATCCCCTTAAAGGTATATCCATAGTATCTCGTAGAGTATCCAACCGGTTACAACACTAACGGTATTGAATGGTAGACTTATTTTTATGAAGTCTTTGAAGCTTACATTGTATCCTTTGCGTTCTAGTATCCTCACAGCGGTTACGTTAGCTGATGCTCCTATATAGGTTAGGTTTCCGCCTAAAGTTAATCCTAGGAGTAGAGCCCACGCTATAGTTATTGGTTCTACACCAAGGTTCTGGGCTATTATTGCTACTACGGGGAGCATTGTAGCGGTATATGGGACATTGTCTATTACTGCTGATACTAGGACTGAAATCCATACAAGTAGAGTTGTTATTAAGAACAAGTTATCGGAGCCTAAAAACAATATTCCATTAGCTACCATTCCCGCTAAACCATGTTTAGCGAAGGCACCTGATAGAGTGAATACTCCTATAAGGAATACGAGGAGCTTCCACTCGAAACCATCTATTAAAGCTTTTTTCACAGAAGCTATATCGCCGTGCATTAAGCGTGTAATTATTAGTCCTCCAGCACCAATGGCTGCGGCTAGAGATAGGGATATGTGTAGCATGTGTCTAAGGCTTAGCAACAATATTTTAATTGAGAGGAATAGTACTGCTTCAAACAAGAATACTTTATCGTAATCGAATTCTTCGGGTACCTCCTCAATACCCTCAACGACGGTATAATTTCTTACTTCACGCACAACTACGAAAGCGAGTACCAAGCAAGCGATAATCATTGGTATAAGTGTTAAAAAGAACATCGATGGCCTCCAACCATACCATATAAAGTCCATGAACGCTAAGTTGAAGTAACCAGCAGTAAGAATAGCGGGTGGGTCACCTATCATAGTAGCTGAACCAGACATATTTGATGCTAGGGCAACGCCTATTAGAACTGGTACCGGGTTTAAGCCCATTCTAATAGCCAGCCTCAGGGTAACTGGAGCAAATAATAGGACTACCGTTACATTTTCTAACGCAATACTAACTATACCAGCCATGAGACTTAAACCAAATACGAGTCTCCAGGGATTACTTAGCCTCTTCTCGAGAAATCTCGCTACGAGCTCCATGAGGCCGGATTCTTCTAAGAATACGGTTAGAATACTCATACCCAGAATTAAGCCAAGGACATCCCAGTCAACATAGGAAACAGCTTCTAAAGGGCTAACGGCACCAGAAACCAAGAGTACGGCGAGTATACCGATACTAACCCAGTGTCTCTCAATTCTCCCCCAAGCAACAAGTCCTACTAGTCCAGCAAGCAATAACATTACTAGTAGCTGGTAAAAACTCAGCAGGAGCACCACCTATGAAACCGTATTGATGAATCAAGACTATGGTTTAGCTATGTATGATAGTAATGGTATAGTTTAAAACAATTACTCTAAGCTTAATTCCCGCTTCAACACATCGTAGAGCTCGTAGAAGTCTTTTACATCAACACCCATTTGCATGAATTTTACACGGCCTATATACTTGTATATATCATCTAAGTGTACTCTCCGGTCATCAACATATAGTATTTCTTCAGCCTCGATTTCCTCTTTGAAAATTCTCTGATACCACTGGATAATCTTCTTGAATACGAGGTGCTTATTGGGATGGGGCTCTATGCCTAGATAACCAAAATATTTGTCTAGTCCAAAAGCCCTGAGGAGCTCGTAGGCTTTATCCCATTGATTCCAGCTACACACAGCTAACGGCACTATGCTATGTATTTTTTCTAGAAACCATCTAGCACCTCTTCTAAGAGATACTCTTACACTATTAGAATCTACTACTATATCATTGCTAATCCTCCTATATGGTGGTTTAAGACTACTAGCATCTAGGTGATCCCATACCGTTCCATCAAGGTCTAGTACCAGTAACTTAATCAACCCGTTCACCCATAAGGCTATTCAAACATTTAGTCGAGGTATAGTTGGGTTGGCTGAAAAATATGAATGCAGTGTATATCCGTGTATTCATGTCGTAGTAGATTATCGTAGGAAGAAGTTTGCGGCATTTATAGAGACCGCTGATACAGGCTTCTACTATATTAAGGCTAGCGAGATCTTAGCAGCAGCTGAGAAAATAAATTCCCTTATGAGGAAGCATTTCCGCGAAGCAGTAGGCGATGAAATAGATGAGATAGCTGAACGTAAACTAGGCTTGGAGAGAATAGAGTTTATAGAAGAAGAGTATGAGGAATAAGGTTTCAAGTACACTTTCTCTTAAATAACCGATCGCCCATGGTTGCTATTCTATCACAAATTACCTCGTCTTCTACGAACCGGGTAGTGTAGGGGAAGTGTTTCCTAATATTACTAGCACTATAACCATACACAGTTCTAAGCTTTCTAGAATCTCTTTCAAGAAGCTCCAATACTCTATCACGATACTCTGCTAGTAATTCTAGAATTAATTGTTCAAATAAGCCTATATGTCTAGATAAATGAATGTTTTCTTTCCTCTTAATTTCCCGGAGAACCCAGTCTATTTTCTCCTCAATACATTCAAGTGTAGTACAAGAATCGAATAGTATCCTTAAACGCTTCTTTATCGGGTTTTTGAGCTCCCTAATATATAGTCCCACTATACTAGATGCAAGGCGGTCGCCGAACAACATGACTTCAACGTAGAGTTTAGCGGCGTAGGCTTCTAGAACGTTAATCCACCGGGGTTCTCTCTCAATGTATCTGGAGGCATAGTTTACGTATCTTCTAATAATTGGTCCAAAGTAGTCGTAGAATAACTCAATGAATACTCTTACATCTCTTAGATCAACTAGGCTTCTCACATAGTTTATGACTTGTAGTATACTCGAGCGGTAGTCGTGTAGGTATTCTTGCTTTATAGTAGACCATAGTGTCCGTGCTTCATCAAACCTATTATCTCTTATGAGTAATGCTAACTGGTTAAGGTATTCGCTACGGGATCTCGTCGTGGAGAGTCCCTGCTCTTCTCTAGAAACGGTATTATTTCTACTCAAAGTAGCTCGTTAGTATTATATGTAATCCCACATATAAAAGGTATAAGCAGTAATAGTAGCATATACTAGTAATTGAAAAAGGCAATATTAGGCTATAAAGGTATTACCCCTAAACTCTAGCGAAAACATATAATACAAGGCCGTCGGGAAAAGAGATGAGGAGAAACTATTGGAGTACAAGCTACCCAAGATATTCTTAGACGAAATATACTATGCGAGAATAAACCTACTGAAGAGATTTGTTCGAGGAGAGCAAATGAGCTTTGAGAAACTAGTATTAGAGTTCACTAGAGCTACACCAGCAATAATAACCTATGGACCCGCTGGACTCAGCGGTAGTATAAAAATGGTAGGATTTGTGCCGAAAAAAGAAGTAATAGAGCAACAAGCACGTAAAGCAGTTAAATACGCTTACGATACAAAACCCCTAGGTTTGGGACAAGTTTCGAAGATATTATTGGAGGAATTCTACCGTGAAGAACTCTTAGATCTAAGACTAATTGGAGGCCTAGAAATGGGCTTCAGACACTCATGGACAAATATACGTGCAACTAGGAGAGCAACACTACTATACTTTATCCCACCCGATACCAGTTTCGAAGTAAGGTGTAGTGTGGAAATACATGAAGACAAAGAAGACCCGTATAAAATATACTTGAACGCTCTTCACGACTTATTCCACAAGCCGAGAAGGGGTAGAAGTAATTATCCTGCATACATCTTTAGAATAGAAGAAATATATGATAACAGCAATACAGTTGAAGGATTTG
>CAZWTS010000037.1:0-4121 GCA_964637085.1 uncultured Desulfurococcales archaeon
TTCTAAATACCGAAGGATATATAAGGATAGATTATAGGGACTGGATACCGATAAACAATATTGGTGTTATGAGCCCCCTTCTCGAAGTAGATATTGCGAGACTAGTCTTCTATGGTCTCTTACGTAATACGGAGAAAGGTGTCATAACTACTCCTCTTGGTAAAGCAAAAGCGCAACAAGAGAAAATACCGAAGGAACTTATAGAAAGGGGTCCGCTTTTCTGGCGTAAACTAGCATTAGAGTATGCTAAAAAGACTATTATGTCGTTAAAGAGTTATTCCGCCCGCTAGAGTCGATATGTTAAAGAATTCATCAATAGCGTTGTCGACTACGGTGCTTAAATCCCGATACAACGCCTTCTCCTTTACGATATCGCGTTTAACATAGGCTCTCACTATTACCTTGGGCACTATACCCTCATTTACCATGAAGAATATTATATTAAACGGTTTAGCGTCAACTAGCTCTCCTCCTCTAACATACGCTATATAGAATAAGTGTGGTTCGACAAGGCTTGATAAAGGTGCTGGATGCAATGTATTGCTATCAATCCATAAGTCTTCTGGCTCAATTCTACCATTAAACTTAGCCTTGACTCTATCTCTCACGTGTTCTTCTAGATCCTTAACCCATTCACCCATATATCTAAATGCTAGTATTGCGGGGTCAATCCTACCACCTAATGCAACAAGGGGTATCTTATGGTCGCTTCCTATTCTCTTCCAAGGGTTCCGCCTATATATTAAATTACTAATATTAACCTTGAGCTCATCTGGTATATCCTTTCTATCTAATAGGTCTGCTAGCTTTGACACAATGTATTCATCTGTTAGTTTCAAGTAAGCTTGTGGATTGCCTTCACCGAGTTTTTCGACTGCCTCAGTCAACCCTATGTATTCATCAGTTTCTCGAAGCACTATACCTAATAGTCTATTAAATGCACGAGATACTGGATGGAAGTATACGTTTTCATACATTTGAGTGCGATTATTTAAATAACTTCTAAGTGCTCCTAGAGACTTAGAATCCAGTGCTATGTTTTCAAGTACTCCATTATTTTCTATTGGATAGCTATTTCTAATTAATCTCTGATAGTCTATAGACCCGTATTCCCTCGTGCCAGTATAGTAACTATCGCGTAATAGGAAATCCATAATGTCTGCAGGATATATCCATGCCTTCACTATCTTCCGTATGAGTCTAAGTATAGGTTCTTCGGGCTCCTTCATTTCTAGGATCTTTTTAACTACCTCGTACAGATGAGATAATCCGTATTCTTCAGCTTTCTTCAAGTATTTTGATATACTAGTATATTCTATTAGTAATAACCCTAGTCGTTCGTGGTCTCCTAGGCCCTTCTTTTTGAGCTCGCTACTTGAAAGTATTGTTTCTTCGAAGGCATGGCTGAAGGGGCCGTGGCCTACATCATGTAGTAGGCCAGCTATTCTAACAGCTTCTATAAGAGTATCTGGTTCATAGCCTTCTAGGGCTTTCTCGTAATATCTCATTATTAATGATACGATATGTGTAGAGAAAATTCCTGCTAAATGCATCACACCTAAACTGTGCTGGAACCTCGAGTGCTCAGCCCCTGGGTAGACTAAATAGGAAAGCTGCAATTGTTTTATTCTACGAAGTCTCTGAAGGGGCTTGGAATCAATTATTTTTACTTCGACTTCCTTATTATAGTCTATGTAATCGTATACGGGGTCTCTTATGGCATCCCAGGTAAACTTCCTAAGGAATGAGAGTTCTGTTCGATAAGGCACTTTTAACCCCTACTGTATTACTCTCTACTCTATAAGAACAAATATAGTTATCGTAGGCACTAACAATAACGTATTCTAATCTTCTTGCTAAGCCTTCTACCAGTAAAAATAACACCAATCCTCCTATACTGGTGTATTACCTCTGCTTCCTTCTCTTGTCTAAGCCAATCGCCATACACTAGTCCTCTTCCAAGTAGTTTGAATAGCCTTTTCCTTAGCCATGGATCTATTTTTCCCGGAGGAGCATCTGCGAAGGGTGTTCCTGGTAGGGGCATAAATGTATGTCCGTGTATTCTAGCGCCCATGTCCACGAGCTTTTCTATAACCTTAATGGTTTCTTCTAAGTCTTCTCTGGTTTCTCCGGGTAATCCGAAAATGAAGTCTATGTCAACTCTAAAACCAGCTCTAGTTAACGCTCTAGTGGCACTTATTATGTCGTCAACACTATGTCCCCTATTAATGATTTTAAGTAATCTATCACTACCACTTTGAGCGCCAACAATAATTGATTTATTTGAAACATACTTCCTTATGGTTTTCGCTAAATCATAGTCAACGGAATCCGGTCTTACTTCACTCGGAAAAGTTCCAAAAAAGATCCTACCATTATATCTACTGGCTAATTTATGAAGAGATGAAAGGAAGTCTTCTAATAGGGCTGGTTCTGGCTTTTTTCCATCCCTGCTTAGGTAGGCAAAGGAGTTAGGGGCTATGAACCTAAGGTCGCGCATTCCTTGCTTTAACATAATATTTGAATAGAATAGAACATTATCTATTGAACGGTAGCGAGGTATAGCTTTAAACATGAATGACACTTGACAATATTTACAAGCCCATGGACACCCTCGCATAATTTCTATGGGATTGAATCTGTTCCGCCAATAGGGAAATGGGGGATATTTGTTAAGGTTTACTCTTCTAGTACGTCTATTGATAATTATTTTATCTATTTGATTATCATAATATGCTATGCCACAGACATCCTCTATAGGCTCCTTATTGGCTAATGCCTCGGCTAATTCAATTATAGTTTCTTCTGCTTCGCTATAAGCAACGTAGTCGAATCCTAGTTTAAGTATACTTCCAGCTGGATCCCCAGTTGCATGAGGGCCTCCGCCAATTAATATAATATCTCGATGATATTGTTTTAAGAGTTTTAGTAAACTCTCAATGTGTGGGAGCTGTGTTGATAGAACAGTTACGCCAAGTACTATTCTGCGATAAACTCTCTTCAATGATGAAAGAGTTTCGAGTAAGGGGGTATGTGTAAAGGAATCAACCACGTATACATCTATGGGGGCTTCGCTACTCTCTAATGCAGCTATCAATGCATTTATACTGTACCTAGTACTCCTTGTGGCATAAAATAATAGTGCTGTAGTATTTTTCTTCAATATTTCATCCTTTTTCTCTACTATCTAGGTAACCCCCGTATTTTGCCCATATATGGCAAGTTCCTTCACTTGAAACCATACATGGACCGTAGGGTCTTTCTGGAGTACACGCTTTTAAGAACAATGGGCAATCAGTTGGTTTTGCTAGACCTAATACTATGTCTGCACATTTACAGCCTGGTCTTATATCAATAGACTCCTTTACTTCTACGGGGTATCTTTCTAATGCATTATATCTACTATATTCCTCTTTCAGAGTTGCGCCACTCCTAGGTACTATACCAATACCTCTCCAATCTGCATCTACGACTTCAAATACTTTTTCTATAATTTTTCTTGCTTTTTCATTGCCTTTAAATTTTACAACTCTAGTATACTCGTTTTCTACTCTAGCCTCGCCTTTTAGTATCTGTCTTAATATCATTAATATAGCTATTAGAACGTCTACGGGTTCGAAACCAGCTATTACTGATGGCACTCTACCCTCTAAGAATAACCATGACTCCACTCCTATAATCGTGGAGACATGTCCCGGTAAGATTATGCCATTAATAGCTATCTCCTTTAATTGTAACATATACTCTGTAATAGGTGGTGTAAGCCTATATGACGGTAAGATATACAGGTTACTGGGCATTCTATTAGAATATACATAGGAGGCCACGGTAGGCATCGTTGTTTCAAAGCCTACTCCCACAAAGACGTGTTCCTCGCTGCTCTTTTTCTTCGCTCTTCTCACGGCATCATTAAATCCATAGACTACTTCGACTCTAGCACCCATCCCGCGTGCCATTGCTAGGCTAAGCTTTGATCCGGGAACCTTATACATGTCACCATAAGTCTGTATAACTACGTCTTCTTCAAGGGCAAGTTTTATTGCAGTATCAATGATTCTTGCAGGTGTTACACAGACGGGGCATCCCGGGCCAGCTACGAGTTCTATTTTTTCGGGCATGAG
>CAZWTS010000038.1:0-3789 GCA_964637085.1 uncultured Desulfurococcales archaeon
TACAGCCAGAGAAGCACTCGAACCTAACCCAGCGGCTACTGGTATTTCAGAGCTTATTTCAACTAATGCTGGCTTGAGCTTGCCCGTTAGCTCTTTTAGTTCTTCTAGTATCCTCTTTAGTTGGATAAGTTCTCCCACCGATTCCACGATCTTAAGGGATTTTATATCGAATATTATTTTGTAACCAGTATTCTCCGAAACTATTATCAATTCATTATTGGCGGTATCCTTTACACTTACATGTATTCTAGGAGACAACGCTATAGCTATTGCAGGTTTACCTTTTACGACAAAGTGTTCCCCAAACAATATTACCTTGCCTGGCGCACTAGCTTGCACGATACTCATACAGTACCACATCACTTGCTTCTATTATTGGCTTCAGTATGTTATAACATTTAAACCCTCAAATATTATTTATTTTAACCGAGTGATGAGTACGCCAGCATAAGAGCCCTCTAAGAGTAGTCTACGACAACTTTATTAGCGGGCTATGATGGTTTTCCGCCCTCACTGATGACTAGTATTACTAGGCATTCAGTATTTATACTGTATCATGACCCTAAAGATAGGGTTTGGTGGAGTATGCGTGGATGCATCTAGTACCATCTTTACTAGGACTTCTACAAGCGTTAGTGGTGTTATAAGTCAACCGGTACTAATAGAACCATTATTTGAGGAAATAGGTTCACGTGACCTAGATTTTATAGAAGACTATGTTTCAGCGTTATCAATTTACAGTATACTTGAAGGTTTAGGAGAAGTTGATGAAGAACTTAGAGCTCTAGTACAGAGTTTAACAAATAAGTACATATACCTATTACATCCACTACCATATTACAGCGATATAATTGAATGGGCCAGTAAAATTAAGCCAGCTAGTTTCGAAGAAATATTCACGAGGATGGGGGAAGACGAAGTCTATGAGCTCTTAGGCAAAGTGATAATCTACAAAGAGTTATTCGACCAAAACTCTATAGACAATCTAAGTGTTAGAGATCTATGCGAGAACGTAGAAACATTCATGAGAGCCGCTAGAGTAGAACCACCATCATGGGGTGGAGAGCTAAGAGAGAAAGGGTACAGATGTATCACGGCTATGGGGGTATTGTTATCGAAGATAGTGTTTGGATAGATAATATTGTTTTCAACCAGTAGCCTTCTCCGATAACAGTTTTATCGTAGCATCGATAAGCTTCTGTGTCTGTAACGGTAGGCCTGGTACTTCAACCCGCATGAAACCTCTCAATATTAGTGCTCGTGCTTCTTCTTCAGTAAAGCCCTTGCTCATAAGGTATTCTATTTCTTCTTCTGCTATCTTACCTATAGCTGCCTCGTGGGTTAATTCCGACCCTTCTACATGTGACTCGAGTTCCGGTAATGCTATAATGGTAGTCTTCTTGGAGAGAGGTAAGCCTAAGCACTCTATATGCCCCCTTGTTTGAGGCGATAATGCTTTTATCCTAGATCTAGCCGCAATCCACGACTCGTCTCGACCGATAACTCTTGAGACTATCTCAGCACTTGACCCCGTTGAAGCGAGAACAGCCTCAGAACCTATATCATATATCGAGTTAGAGGATCCTAGAATTATTGATGCTGTATGTGTTTTAGCATTACTGTCTAGGGTTACACTAGGATATGCTTGAATACTCGCTACATCGCTATGTATCAAGTAGTAGCTTACATAGGAGCCTCCCTCTTTTACTCTTACACTTGTTCTCGGACGAACATGTACGTTTCTACCCCATGCATGGATCATAGCAAAAGATAACTTCGCATTACGCCCGACATAGAATTCTGATACTCCTATATGTAGGGCTCCAGCTATCTTATGGGGAACCGCGCATCCCGTGATAAGGTTTAATTCTGCTTCATCGTCTACTATAACTATGTTATGTACTAATTGTGCCTCCCATGAACTAGTAATTAATAGACAAGTATAGACGGGTATCTTGACCTTTACTCTAGGTGGAACATATACGAAGTATCCTTTACCCTCCCCATATAGTTCTACTGCTGCCGTATACTTGTCTAAGTCTACAGGGATATTACGCCAATAATAATCTCTAACCCACGGATACTTTCTTAACGCTTCACCAGTACTCATAACTATTACTCCCTGCTTCTTTAAACTCTCCACTATTAAGCTTTGCCAGACCCGCTCATCAACTTGTACATAACTTGCCCTACTAACCTCTTTCTCCGTTAACCCTAATCGTTGCGCGGGCTCCGAGATTGCTCCTAGTAGATCATTTGCTGTAGACGGCTCCTTCTTAGTATATTTCGATAAATCTATATCGGGTCCGTATTTTGCCTTCTTATCTAATGCTTTCTCAGCTCTTTCTCGGATTCTCTTTAACCATTCATCCATTTTTATCCAAGCCTCCGTAGTTTTTCTATTGCTTTCTTATAACCATACTTGAATACTAGTGGGATAACTTCGTCAGGTAGGCCGGAGAACATGATCTTTCCATTCATCATTAGGTGTACTACGTCTATATCCCGCTTATTCCTGAGCTTTTCAAGAATATAGCCTGTGTGAGTTACTAGTAAGATACTGGTTTTTCTTTCAACGAGAACGTTTATTGCATCTACTATCCTATTAATACTCTCTACGTCTACACCACTATCCGGTTCATCTAACATCGCGAGCTTCGGATTCTGTAGTAGTGTTATATAGAGCTCCATTCTCTTACGCTCCCCGCCACTAAACCCTACGAACAAGTATCTATCCATTAAATATTCTACTCCAAGCATTTTAGCAATGAAGTAGTCTCCACTACACCTATACTTTGAAAGCATGGCCGATATGAAGTCTTTAACCTTCAACCCCTTTATTTGCGGAGGTATCTGATAGCTTAACGCTATTCCTTTCTGGGCTCTCTCAAAGGAGGGCTTACTTGTTACATCTTCTCCATTAAAGATTATTTTACCAGAGACTACCCGGTATCTACTAAGCCCCATAATGCTTGCAAGTAGTGATGATTTTCCGGCGGCATTAGGTCCCATTACTACGTGTACTTCACCCTCACCAATACGTAGGTTTACTCCCTGGAGAACTCTTCTACCGTGTACTTCTACAACTAAGTCTTTAACGACTAATAACACGGTTAAAGTACTCCCTCCAACCCTACTAGGAAGACTACAACCTATTTAACCTAAACCTTGCATCTACATTGAGGAGGCGAGACTAATGAGTGAGCGAGAGAAATTATTAAGAGAAGAAATAATAGACGTTGAAGTATCACCAGATATGTCTATTTGCGAGCTAGTCGAAGCCTACAACAAAATCCATGGGTTTATGGCTGGACACCTATACGAAGCATTAAGGATACTAAGAGAAGCAGTTAACAAAGCCGAGTTAAGGTTCCTCTCCTTTACAGCAAACCTAGTATCAACGGGGTTAAGGGGGATTCTAGCACAATTACTTAAGAAGAAAATATTTAACATCGTGGTAACGACTTCGGGCGCTCTTGACCATGATATTGCCCGCAGTTTTGGTGGCAAATACTATAAGGGATATTTTGAAGTCGATGATTCTTTTCTAGCAAACCTCGAAATACATAGACTTGGAAACGTTTTCATACCCCTAGAGAGTTATGGCATGGTTATCGAGAAGACCTTACATGATATACTCAACGAGGTATCCAGGGAAAGAAAAGAATGGAGCATATATGAACTATTATGGGAGATAGGAGCTAGAATAAATGATAATCACTCCATACTTAGAACAGCATAAGAAAATAAGATACCAGTCCTAGTACCTGGCTGGCCTGATGGAGCCTT
>CAZWTS010000039.1:0-3608 GCA_964637085.1 uncultured Desulfurococcales archaeon
GGTTCGCACCCGAGAGGCCCCGGGTTCAAATCCCGGCCGGTCCACCATTATACAATCTGCTACGATATACAACAAATCAATTATATGTTAATAATTAAACCTAAATATATCATTGGAACACAACGTACAACGGGCTAGTTAATTGTCCAAAGGAGCTCGTAATTATAGGAGAGCATTACTACAGAGAAAGATAAATAATAGAGTACAGTGTCTTGTATGCGAACGTAGATGTATTCTAGGAGACGGCCAAAAAGGTTTATGTGGTAATTATATGAATATTAATGGAATACTATATAATATTGGTTATGGTTTAATTAGTGCTATTGAAAGCCGCCCAATAGAAATCAAACCCTTCTTCCATTATTGGCCTGGTAGTAGTGCTCTCACATTTAGTTTTTGGGGATGTAATTTCCTCTGCCCCTGGTGTCAGAATTGGAGCATTAGTAAGAGAAAGTCAAACCCCGATATCGATGAATATGTACCGCCAGAAGCACTTGTAAGAATAGCTGTTGAAAACCGGGATGAAGGATTATGTGCAAGTTTTAATGAACCTACCGTTGGATTCGATTATCTTATAGAAGTCTTTAAACTTGGACGAGAAAACAAGTTATACGGTACAATAGTTACTAATGGGTACCTCACGCTTACAGCTATTAAGAAACTACTAGAAGTAGGTGTCGACGGTTATAGTATGGATATAAAGGGGTGCCCTGAAACCTATCGTAAATATATTGGTGCTATAAATGGGGCAGAAATAGTACTACGTAACGCTAAATATATTTTAGATAATAATGGACATGTAGAACTAGTATTCCTAATAGTACCTAAAGCTAATGACAGTATTGAATGTGTTGAATGGGTTCTAGAACACGTATACGACATGCTGGGAGCAACTATACCCCTACACATAAACCGTTATTATCCTGCATATCAGTATAGTGAGCCCCCAACTAAGATTAACAAACTAATAGAAATATATAATATGGCAAAGAAAATGGGATTCGAGTACGTATACCTAGGTAATATAGGTCCTGGAACACCATATGAGAACACATATTGTCCTAAATGCGGCAAATTACTCATAAAGAGATATGGAACAGAAATAGTAGAATACAATATAACAAAAGACAATAAATGTCCTCGATGCGGCTATAAAATAAACATAAGGGGAAAACCATTACTGAAGAATAAAAGCAGGTGGAAGCACTGGCTGTAACGGGAAACAGTATCCCCGGAGGCCCCGGCTATAACCCGCCTTCTGTACTACGGCGGCATTCGACTTTGCGGCCCCACACCACCTTCACGCGGGCTTCATCGGTGGACTCGGGGCCTTACTCCCACCGGGGACGGCCGTTTCATCGCATCCGCCAACATACATCTGCGGGTTACTGCCTCCCCGTTACCGAGGAGGCCTCACCGCTTCATCGACATCTGTTGGCGGCCGTGTCGTTTCTGTGCCGTTGCCACGGGTTTCACCCGTGCCCCTTACGGGGCCCGGCCCCCGCGGGGAGGGCGGAGTTTCCTCGGACCCGAATAGACTAATCGGGTCCGTAGCCGCCAGCCGAGGCCTCCTCTGGGGCTCCTAGACTATTGTTATTATTTATGGGATTCATATCTCTATTTGCTCTCTATGTATTTGTTCTACTTCTTTCCTATTTTTTGCTTTAGAATACGCCTCAAGTAATTCCTTATTCAATTCTATAAATATATTAGACCACTTATAAAGTCGAGCAAGCTCAAGAGCCTCTTCTATGAATCCAGTAATATATAAGGCTGCAATTACTGCTTCAAGACTACTTAGGATTCCCGGTCTCCCATAATTTACTGGGTTTGCAGCATACAATATGGGCAGTTTTCGGTGAACCCCCCGGTTAATCCTCGGAAATAGTCTTCCATCCAGCAACTTATTCCAAGACACATCTACTACTACCAATCCATAATCTCTAACAAAAACCCTGTCCTCTACTGAAATAAACAACTTAGAATACGGGTTGAGCACTATAGCTTTACGCGGAACCTCTCTAACACTTCTTATCTTAACAGCATAGCCCTTTCTAACCATCTTCTCAGCAGTACATTTACTCGGATCATCTTCACTAAAGCTATAAACTAGTATTCTAACTGGAAAACGCTTACTACGACTATCGAACACTTATTCTTTCCTCCCCCTACACACTCATTAATTAACGCTAGTAAAGTATTTTAGCTTGAACATTGGTATCCTTTAATTGGGTGTACAACCCTATGGCAACAGCTATAGTACTCATAAACACCGATATAGGTGCAGAAGAAGAGGTATTAGGCGAACTTGACCGTATAGAGGGAGTAACTGAGGCATATGTAGTATATGGCGTATACGACATAGTCGTAAAAGTACAAGCCCCCTCAATGGACAAGCTAAAGGAGATAGTAACAACAAGAATAAGGAGACTTCCAAAGGTAAGATCAACTTTAACAATGATAGTAGTAGAAGGTAAGGAGTTAAAGAAATAGCCTAGGAAAGCTTCAGGTAGACCCGTAATCACTCAAAAAACCCTTTTACATATTGGAATAGATAACCACGACACCCCATACGGGGGCTGCACAACTCATTTTTCATTCATACTAATAAGAGAATTATTAAAAGAGAAAGTATTATTTAATGATTACCCGCTCCTTATACGCTTAAACCCATCTATACCATGGAAAACCCGTGGTAACGGTGCCATAGTGTTAAGAATACTCGTTGAACCCGAGAAAGTAGATAGAATACTTGAAATAATACTTAACAAAAGCATAGAATATACTGAAATCACAGGTAAATTCAAGTATACACAACCAGGTCTAGTAGCGTATACGGGTGAAATAACAGGATATCATAGAAAACTCTATTTAAGAGCCTTAACCGATGTTGTAGTACCCGACGTAGCCCTAAAGATAGCTGAGAAAACCAACACTATTATATTAACTAATAAAAACAATAGAGGAAATATAGGGGCATTATCAGCTTTAGGAGCCCTTACAACACTAGTAGAAGACTATACATTTGAATTACTGGCATATAGAACCCCCGAGTACTGGGGGAAGAGATTAAGATACATAGACTCGGAGAGTATTAGGAAAATAGAGATTAAATATAGGAATTATCTTTTCTCAAACTATGACTTCGAGAAAAACCGTGCACTAATAACACCACATGGCCCCGACCCTGTTCTACTGGGACTACGTGGAGAGGATCCTTTGATTCTAGTAAAAGCATTCAACGAAATAACTTTAAATGAACCAATAAGTGGGTGGATAATATATAGGACTAATCAAGCAACAGATGCACATTTAATTAAACGCAATATTAAGGAGTTAAGACCGTATCAAACAGGAGTTATAGAGGGAACTGTTACTTCTAAGCCACAACCAGTTAAGGGGGGCCATGTAAAGATAACAGTAAGCGATAACAGCGGCTATATCGAAGCCTATTTCTACGAACCTACGGGACCGTTAAAGAAGATAGCATTGATGCTCCTACCCGGCGATAAGATACGTTTGGGCGGTAGTGTTAGACCTCCTTCAACATCCCATCCCTACATATCATTTAATGTTGAGAAACTAGAAATACTCTCATTAATTAACTA
>CAZWTS010000040.1:0-6107 GCA_964637085.1 uncultured Desulfurococcales archaeon
GGAGACTATACAGCTTAATGAGTGGTATTATCATGATCCTATATCTGAGCTAAATATATGCTATAAATGCTATATATTAAGCTCTTTCTCTCTCCCGGAGGCTGATAGAGCTATTACTTAGATGTTTAAGAATCTAAAAAGTTACTAACTTTTTTATTTTTTAGCTTAGAGGCTGACTAATACTTGGAAGCTGAGAGCTATGCTTGATAGCTGACTAGCACTTTTTTAAAAAAGTGCTTGGAAGCTGAGGGCTTCGCCTAAAAGCTGACTAGTTGTTTTAATCTTTTTAAAAAAAAGCTTGACTTTAGCTAAAAAATTTATTATATTATACCCTGTAAAAAGCTCTTATTAGAGCTAAAGTGATGCCGGAGGAGCTCTTTATAGAGTCGGTTAAACATGGGCGCCTATTAGTTGGAGCCAACTACCAAGGGGCCTCCCATGGGCTGGTAAGCTGGGCACTCTGGATTAATACCCAGATTTTCAAGTCGCTTTCTCTTTGTAGCCTGTAATTAGCCTCTCCCTGGACCCTATGGGAAGGAGAAAGCGAGGAGAGAAGAAGCCAAACCAAACAGCTCCAGCACCCTTACTGCTAGGCGGTTAAAGCAGCCATATTCCTCGCAGAGAGTTAAAGGGGCTACTATATCTTTTAGAGGCGTCGCTCTTACGAGCGCTTTTAAAAGATTAAACGTCTGCTCGAAAGCTTACGCTTTCGGCAGTCAGCTCTTACGAGCTGAATATTTTTTTTAAATATACAGCTACTTTATATAGCTCTAATATAGCTTTAAGAGGCTAAAAAAGACTCTCTATAAGCTTGGCCCAAACTATACCCTAAAATAGGAGGAACAATATACTAGAATGTCTGATATGTACTACTGTTTCGTTGATGGCTCTTTTCGCCCTGGAACTATACGTAGATCTGTTGGTATAGGTTCTTATGGCTTTGCCATCTATAAAGCTAATGACGATACTAAGCCTATTATTAAAGATCATGGCAGGATATTAGCTGCTACCTCCAACCAGGCAGAATACTTAGCTGTTATAGAGGCTCTTAGATATTTATTATCTAACAAAATGCTAAATGTAAAGCTATATACTGACTCTAAACTAGTAGCTGAACAGCTATCCAAGAAGTTTCGTATCAACGATCCAAATCTAGCCGCATTAGCCGACATAGCCTGGGATTTATTCTCTCGCTTTAATAGTATAGAGATTAACCATGTAGATCGTAAAAATAATATGGCCGCCCATAAGCTTACACAGGAGGCTTATAATGGCCGTGAATAAGTCTAATTTAGTCATTCATGTAGATGTTTATACCGAGAACTTTAAAGGCCCAATAGGCGTAGGAGGAACTATTAAATATGGACACGAGGGTATACCATTCTTGACCCGGATAAACAAAGATTTAACTATTAATGATGCTCATGTATATGCTATCTTATTCGCTCTTAAGATGGCTCGTTCTATTGGCTTCGAAAGCCTAACTATTATTTCTCCTCGCCAAACCGTAATAAACGATATTAATAAACGCCTAAAGAGCTGTAATGATACCCCATACTGCGATAAGCTACGTAAAGCTCTATCTTCCGAGCCTTTCGTAGGCAAAACAACTTTCTTATTTGAAGTATCTCCCGAGACTTCTGTAGCTTATTCTCTAGGTAAATTGGCCTATACATTTGACGTAACAAACCTAGCCTTATAGCCATGAGAATAGGTTTAGACATAGATAATGTAATCCGTGACTGGGTAACTAGCTTAATATATAACTTCCGCTGTGATTTTCCCAATGAGAACATAGAAATAAAGCCTACGTTTGATATAGCACAATGGAGCACCATAGGCCAGAGGATATATAAATATGCCTTCGAAGAAAAGCCTCTAGAGATCTATTTGTCCGCTCTTCCCATGCCTGGAGCCATAGAATACCTGAATGAACTTAAATTAGATAGCCACCGTATAGTCTTAATATCTAACCAGCCCAACGAAAAGACTAGAGCCTTTACTAATATCTGGCTAGGAAGATACTCTATACCATTTGATGAGCTGCACTACACCAGTCGAAAGTGGGAAGTTAAATGCGATATATTCGTAGATGATTATCTAAAGAATATAGAAGACTACCGTAAGCATGTAGAAGTCCCCTGTATTGTATTCGACGCCCCATGGAATGCTAATTCTTCTCCACGCTTCTACCGTGCTTATGGCTGGAAGGAACTATATAGTATTATCAAACGTATAAACGAAAACAATGGAGGTAACTAATTTAATGAGTAGCACAATACCCAAAACAGTATACATTGCCTGGGTAGATTCTATGGGCTTTCAGTTAGGCTGGAACTCAAGAGATGAAGCTAAACTGCCTCGTATATCTACTTTAGCATTCTTAGTAAAAGAAACTGATGAAGCTTATTATTTGTCTCATTCTTATTCTCCATTAGGACCGGTACACTATGACTTATTCGCCATCCCTAAAGGTTGTGTAGTAGAATACCATGAGCTAGACTTATTTGTCGAAGAAGATGGAGAAGATGAATAATGGATTTCTTCCGTAAATTAGGTGTAGAAGAGGCTGAGGCTGCGGTCTTAGCCTCTATTTTACTAAAACCCGACAAGCTACCCGATGTATCTGGTTGGTTGCCATACACAGATGTCTTCTGGAAAAAGGTACACAAAGATATCTGGGAATCTATATCTGATTTATACAATCAAGATTTGCCCATAGATCCAGTATCAATATACGAATCTATTCGTCTCAAAGACCCTACTTTCCGCTATGAATACTTAGAATACTTATTAGGCTTAAGAGACTTAATAGACCCGGACGCTGGTGAGCATTATGCTAAAATAGTATGGCGTAATTATCTCCGCCGTGAAGCCGCTCATCTGGGTAGACGCTTTGCTGATGTAACATCTCTAGACGATGATCAAATAGAAAGCTTATTAGTACAACAGAGCCGCTACATAGAAGAACTATTATCCCTTGGTCCTACCCACTCCTTCGATATAGCCAAATCATTAGATAAAACAGTAGAAGAAGTAAGTGATGGTTCTCGCATTATCCGCTTCAACCTACCATTCTTAGATGAATTCGCTGGTGGAGCTACACGTGGGGAGCTGGTAACTATAGGTGGCCGCCCCGGATCTGGCAAAACATTATTAGCCTTAAACATATTAGATTCCTTAGCTCGTCAGGGTTATAAAGTAATGATGTTTAATAGGGAAATGACTAACAGCATGGCATTGTCCCGTTTAATAGTAATGAATTCCCCTATTCTTCGGGCCGATCATTTACGTTCCGAAAACATGGAACCCTGGGTAATAGACGAAATGAACAGAGTAAAAGAAGAACTAAAGAAGATATATGCCGATAAAGTAATCATGTTTGATGATATCTCCGATCTAGGCGGAGCATTAAGAGAAATCCGTCGTCACAAGCCTGATGTTTTCATTGACGACTATATACAGTTAGTATCTGTCCCTAACGAAAAACGCCAAGACAGACGCTTTGAAGTAGAGCGTATAATGATAGAATATAAATGGATAGCCAAAAAGATTAATGCTACTGGTATATTACTCTCCCAGTTAAACCGTGAATCCGAAAAGAGAGAAACCGGAAGACCTAATTTGGGAGACTATGCCGAGTCTGGCACAATAGAACAATTAGCCGAGCTATGTGTATTTATCCGCTATCCTTATGCCGCCCAGCCCAAGTTTTATTCTAAATATGAAACAGAGATAATAGTCCTTAAAGCCCGCTATGGCCGCATAGGTGGCTTTTCTATAGGCTATAACGGTGCCCGTAACCGCTTTTATACTGACCCCAAGGACGCCATAGACGAAGAAAGAAAGACTGGAGGTAAAATAGATGGCTAAAACAGCTAAACATAAATTCCACGCTACTCCTAGTACATACGATGATATACGCTTTGATTCTAAAAAGGAAGCCAATTATTATCTAGATCTAAAGAAAAGAGTGGAATCTGGCGAGGTATTATTTTTCCTCCGCCAGGTTCCCATCCATTTACCTGGCAATGTAAGATATGTTGTAGACTTTCTGGAATTCCATAATGATGGAACCGTTCACTTTGTAGATGTTAAAGGCGTAGAAACCCCCATGTTTAAGGTAAAGAAAAAATTAGTCGAATCTCTTTACCCAATTAAGATAGAGGTGGTATAATGTACGAAGAAGAACTAGCACAGGTATATATGATGTTAGCCAAATTAGAGGAGCGTTTAGACACTATTAAAACTGACCCCGACAAGCTTCCTGAGCGCTTTAAACTAGTTGATGAGATATCCGAGTTACGCCATAAGCTAGAAGAGTTACATCATAAAAGCAGAAAAGGAATACTGGAGAATGGAAGTAATTAAGATTAAAAAGATGAAGCATTACATCTTTGATGATGAAGAAGAATTCAAGAACTTCTTCCGCTCAATAGATTACCCCATTCCTCCAATAGAAAAAGACTGGCGTAAAGCCCCAGAAGGCTCCTGGGTATGGTCTGATGATGGCAGAATAATCCAGATATTAAAGCGTGGTCCAATGAAACCTTATGGTGAATTTGTTAGAACATGCGTAGGAACATTTAATACCAACTCTAAAAGCGGTATGGATACAGATGTTACTAAACACCCAGATAGATATACCTTTACCACTAAACCATATAGCGTACGCCTAGAAAGAGAGAAACTGACACGCCGTGAATTACAGTTTATATATTACATATACAAGGGCGATGACATTTTCACAGCTTACAAGAAAGCTTTTAATACTAATAGCGTTAATGTACGTGCTAAATTAAAACAGAAACTAACAACAAAGAGGTTTATGATGGCTCTTAACAGAAATATAGAAGCCATAGCCGAAGAGCTTGGCATAGACTTTTACTATATAATGGGCAAGTTAAAAGAAATAAGTGATACCGCCAAATCCGACCAGGCTAAAATAACTGCCTTATCTAAGTTAATCGAAATGCTTGGCAAAGAAGAAGAGAAGACTACTTATGGCCACCTACAGATTAGATCTCCATTCTCTGATACAGAATTACTAGAAATAGAAGCCGAAGAAAAGGAGACATTACAGCAACTTAATAGCAGGGAGGAGAATGGCTAATATAATTACGAAGTTGCCATCTGAACACGAGAAAATACTTAAGAAGGCTTACACCGATTTAATAGCCTTCGGCAAAATGTTTCTTCCTGGCGACTTTCGTAAGTCTAAAACACCGCCATTCCATTATGAAATTGGGAGGGAGCTTTTATCCCCATCCAACAAACCATTAGCTATTGCCGTAGCGAGAGGGCATGCCAAGTCGACCCTTATGAAAGCTTTAATATTACACAAGCTTGTATTCGCCAAAAAGGCTTATGAGTGGGGTTTTGCTCCTAAGCCACGTGATTATTTTATAGGCTGGGTGTCCGCTAATCAAAAAAAGTCCCAGAATAATACGAATTATGTGAAGATGCATTTACAATTCAACGATAGAATAAACTTTTACTTTGGCCATCCTAAAACGGGAAACTTACGTGGCAACACATGGAACAGTGAAGACCTTATAACAGCTTACGGTGATAGATTGGTATCTACATCTAACTTGTCGTCTTTGCGTGGTGATACAATGGCTACAATACAGTCTGGTGGTGTAAGATTCTCGCTTGTAGTAGCCGATGATGTTGAACACGAAGAAAATACTAGAACCGTAAACGCTCGTGACCGTATAGTATCTACGCTAATGAATGGAATTTTACCCGCCATAGACCAGAGCGAACCTGGTAATAGATTGATTGTAGTGGGAACCCCAGTCCACTACGATAGCTTTATACAGCACATGATAGATAAATACTATCAACTCAAAGACGAAGAAGGCGCTTTAGAAAACTACCCATGGAAAATATTTGTTTATTCTGCCTTCCAACCAGATATGCCTGGTGGTGTTTTATGGAAAGATTGGATGCCAATGAGTAAACTAGAACAAATAAAACTTCAATACGCTACCAGCCCAATGGGTATATCTGGCTTTTATCAGGAGTATGCCCTAGAAGTACAATCATCCGAGAACTCTTTATGGACTAGAGACCATATAAAGTTTTGGGATGGTTATTTTTCG
>CAZWTS010000041.1:0-3410 GCA_964637085.1 uncultured Desulfurococcales archaeon
ACACGATTGGAGGGGAGAACAGTTAACTTGTTATAGAATCTACGAGTAGTCTCCTCCCTACTACGCCCCGGTTCAACACTCATTACCTAACACACCGCTAACACTATAGTATACTACCTGGAACCACTAATAGTAGGCGAGTCCTTATCGTCTAACCCGGACATCGAATCTAGGTATACTAGAGAGGTGCCAGGCATTGTCTTGGGTAGAAGAGGTTAAAGAAATTTTAAGAGAACGATTAAACGCTAACCGAATAAGAGTTATTGAACCCCAGGGGTTAGAGAACTGTTATATTCTCGTAGTTGAAGTCGGAGACGATGTATTCCTCATAGGACTCTGGAGAGGTGAAAAAACCTACTATGCTAAAATATCTCCAGCAACCAGTATCCCAGCTAGATGGGATTGCAGGAGCCTAGAATACTCTCCTATAGGCCTCTATGCTTTCGCTGAGGAACCGGGAAAACTCGCTTTTAGAATTAACGAGAAGTTCTCTAAGATCACTAGTATTTCAAAGCATATTAACATAACAGTAGAATAAGGGTAAAGGGATCCCGCATATCATAACCGTTTTTCTATTGATATACTTGGTAGAACTATGATCCGTCTCCACTCTAGATCTCCATAACCATAGACTAAGTTTAACTCTAAGAGATATCGCTCTAAGTCAAATACACCTAGATCCACTCTATAGACGCCTACGTCGTATAGCACCTCCTCTCTCAACACCTCGTCCAAGTATTCTGAATCACCATAAAAGTATGCTTCAATTACCAGTTCTATACCTGGCTTCTTAACCTCTACCTCCATTGCAACCTTATAGCCGCTGCCTTCTCTCCTAGCAACAACATAGACTACTCCAAGCGGATCGTCTACAAATTCTACTTTAAAGCGATGTGAAAATACTATAGAGTCTCCACGATAAATGTTGAGTTCAAGCCCCTGTACACCTGAGGGAGGATTAATGAATTCTACAAATATTATTGAAGTATCACTACCATGTATTACTTCTCGGAAAAATTCTCCTAAACCTTTTACTTCTACTAATGCAGTATCTATTGGTTTAGGAAAAACTATAATGACTTCAAACTGTACGATACCATTCACTATAGGCACGCTTTCCGGATACTCTATTAGAACGCCGTCAACTACTTCCTGCGTTCTACTCACCCCACACTATAGGAGAACCCCTCTAGCACCATTATATTCGAGTCTTCCCTGAGACTAGTCTTTATACTGTTTTTAAGGGAAATATCCCCCCACAATCCATAGGTTAGAGTTTAGAAAGAGAGTAGATGTAATAGAGTTTGAGCCCCTAGACATCTTTACTCTAATAGGAAGTCTAAGTCTATGTTTACGGGCCCCGACTCCCTAATATGTTGTTTAAGGTATACTAGTGCTCTATTTAATGCCTCACTAGAAGTTGATCCAAACTTATCTCGGTACTCCTCTGCAACATGTTTTATTGCTTCCCAATCCGCTCTATCCTTGAGGAGCATCATCCAGCTCTCGTTTTCTCGTTGATAGAATATACCCATACCGTAAACGTATTCGTCTTCAGCTAATAGTATTGAGAGGATCCGAGTGCCTTCCTGAACTATTATTTCTGCGTCGGGGAGCTCTTTAAGCCTAGACATAAGTGCTTCTACTGGGAAGTCTCCCTTAGGCGGACCCTCCCATAGGCCTAGTATACGGATTTTTCTAACCATTTCTGAAAAACCTCCTCCACGCTCATTTAAGGGTTATTGGGGATAAAAACCGTTTATTTTTCACGCTAACCGTATTATCATTTAAAGAGTTCTAAGACAAGTAATACTCTGTAAGCTAGCAAATAGTATATGGGAATATGAGAGCACTTAACCTAATATATCGTCTAGAGCTTTCTTTAGAGCTTCTATAAGATAGCCTTCTTCGCCTGGAACTCCTTCTAGAACAAGGTGTTCTCCTACTAGTATGCGCGGGAGTTCTAAGTCTACATCTTCTTCTACTATCTCTAATATAACGTGGTATTCTTTTTCAAGTATATCCTTTACTTCACGTAGCCATGAGGAAACCGTGTACCTCCAGTAATCACCTCTCCTACCCTGTACTCTTACCTTAAGCTTCTTCAAAGCCCGGAGAACCCTCCAAAGTAACCTGTAATGTTAGAATAAGTATCTGCCATGATATCTTATGTAGAATCTATCGAATTCGCCACGGGGCTCCTCGTATTCCACATCAACTCTCTCGACTACAGCGGCTGGTGGACCACGTCTAACTATGTCTAAGAGTTCTTCAACTTTATCTCGTGGTCCCTCAGCTACTATTTCAACGCTTCCATCAAGCTTGTTTTCAACGTAGCCTTTAATGCCTAGTCTATCGGCATGCATTTTAGTATAGTATCTAAAACCAACTCCCTGCACGATACCGTAGACTCTAACCCTAACCCTAACGATATCGCTACCCGTCATTAGGGACCCCGTAACTGTATGGTTTTATCTAGGGAACATAAGCTTTACCTTGAAGCAATACGGACTATAACGGTAGAAGCACTTTGTGTAGAGTTCAGTGGATCGGGCTCCGGGCATCCACGATTGTTTCCCGATGGCGTAGTCTTCATCACTCCTCCTAGAGCCCCTCCTTCATCCCTTCCCTAATGGGGTGTCTGGAGGGTGTCGCGGCTGTATAGGTATTCTTTACTGAATTATTTTTAGGTGTTATATCTACTCTTTTGTATCTCGGAGTAAATGAGTCTTAGAGGATGCGGGTTGAAGATTACTTTAGAAGTTAAACGGGTTTTTGAAGAAGTTGCAGGAAGCTATAGTTATCTAAGACGGAGGCTTTGGGCGCCAGTTGGAGTCGTAGTTAGAGGTGGAGGCATTTACCTTGATGGAGGCTGTGGTCCCGGTCAATACTCTGTTTATGTTGCTGAGCGTTTTAGGGTATGGGTTGTATGCCTTGATATAGCTTCTAGTATGCTTGAAATCGCTTGGAAGAGAGCTAAGAGGAGGAATGTTGATGGACTCGTAGATTTCGTTGAAGCTGATTTCTCGTATCTACCCTTCCGTTCAAATGCTTTTAATGGAGCATTCTATGTCGCTAGTATACATCATAAGCCGTGGTGGATTGGTAGGCTACTAGTATTATTAGAGGCTAAGAGAGTGTTGAAGAAGAATGCGAGGCTACTTGTAACTGTTTGGAGTCTTATTCAGCCCAGGTTTTTTAGAGTTCCATTACAGTGGCTAGTGTATAGGCTTAGAAGACTTAGAGTAGAATTAGGGGATACTCTTGTACCATGGCGTAGAGGAAAACGAGTTCTCTGGAGATACTATCACTTATTTACTCTACGCGAGCTAAAGAACCTTGTAAGACACGTTGGATTCGATACCATGATCTGCGGGTCTCTTCGTGTTAGAGCCAAGGTATTCCATGAA
>CAZWTS010000042.1:0-4827 GCA_964637085.1 uncultured Desulfurococcales archaeon
CTCTCAAGAATACAATGCTAAACAGAATATATAGGGTTCTCTTAAAATATGCTGATAATGGCAGAATAGATATATTACTTCTTGCTTCAGAGGCCCTCAATACGACTAAATCTCTTGGATTCACTATAGATAGGATTAAACTCGCCGAATATATCAATAATACGAGTAGGATTCTCGGAAAATATAGTGCATCGAATATAGCGAGGATAATGAGATTAATGAAAACAATCAGTAATGAACTCTATCGCGGGGAAATAAGTATAGCATGGCAGTATTTTTCGCTACTAAAAGAAGAAATATTGAAGCTAAACATAACAATTAGTCTCGAGGACTCTCTAAAACTCTCATCATTATTCTCAATTACTGGGATAACTATTAATGGCGTGTATGTTAGTTTGGGGGCGCTTAAAACTAAGTCAAGTGTGGTGGCCGATCTTCTATCGGCAATAGATTATAGAGTGCGAGCGAGAGCGACAAGTATAATGGCGGAGATAGTCAAGGAAAATAGAAGTACTAGGTATACAAACGTTGATATACAATCCTTTAAAATAATCTCAAACATTCTAGCCGTTAACTATTCGGAGACAAATCTCGGAATGTTAGCACTAAGGCAGCCACTAAGCATGAGAGAGCAGCTGAGTACTTCAACGGTAAATGTCGTAAACCCCATAATATTTATCGCTATAATAGCCTTAAGCACTACTATGGCTGGAGTAATACTGTATTCGACAATAAGAGTACCTGCACGAAGAACTCATACAAGAATTATCAATAACTATTTTAGTGAGACTCTTCTTAGGAGAACTAAAGATTCCTCTATTATCATAGACTATTATGTTAAAGCCCTAGGGATACTCTCATCTAAGGGTTATCCAAGGTTTTACTGGGAGACCCCTAGAGAACACTTATTGAAGATAAGGAGTGCTAGTTGTTATGAAGAATTCAGCGTACTAGTAGAGCTCTACGAGAAAACAGTTTTTGGTGGAGAACGAGTACCCATTAGAAAAGAATTCTTAGATGAGCTCCTAGAGAGGATAGAGGCATGTACATGAAGTGGTTCGTATATGGTTTAATCATTATAGCATTAATATTTGCTCTTTCATCTCCTGGAAAAATAGTTGAAATACAATATGCTCTACATACTGGTATGCCTTCTATTTTCAACCCAGAATGGAATGGCACCTCTTATATGGGCGATATATTATCTAAAACTGGATACAATGTAGTAGAATCGTATAGTAGTATAGACTCTATAGTTCTTGCTAGAACACATAACTTGAATAGAATAATATATGTTTACATAGCTCCTTCAACACCATTAACTCAGCAAGACTACGAGCTAATAAACAATCTAATGAAGAACTATAAGCTAACATTAATAATTGCAGATGAAGCTAACACATCCAACATCTTACTAGGAAAGTATGGAATAAGTGTTTCAGGAGCAATAATAAGAACATCTTATGGCTCCCCTTACCCGGTGGCTTTATTTGACTTTAATAGGTCAGAACACGTAGTGCTATTGAATTATGCTTCAAGTATAAGTTTCTCATCAAACACCATAGTTCTCGGTAGGACACTCGATGGCCGAGCAGTATGTGTTGCCAAACGCTTAGGGGAGGATGACATGGTTTTAGCTTTGAGTGATAGTTCATTATTCATAAACTTAATGCTGCTCAAATCATCTAGCTATATGAATTATACTAAGCTAGTTCTAGATATATTCGAGTATGCTAGTATGGGAGCTAGTCCGGGGGACACTCTAGTAATACTTGATGAAAGCCATTATCCACCACCATCACCGGAAAAAATAGCGGAGATAACGGGTAAGGGATACGTTGTTCTTCATCCATTAATATTATTACAGCTTGCAGCAACTTATTCATTGTATGTTGAAGAAACCTTACTAGTAGACCCGTTGATCTTGTTAGGTTATCTTTTAACGGTTCTCTCGGTACTCCTAGTGTTCTACCACTTCATTAAAGCTTAAGTCTTGTTATCGCATTAAATACTACCCTCGAGATACGGTCAACACGTGGTGCAAGCTCACGTGCATCAGCAAATCCGCTTGGCTCAACCAAGCTATCGCTAACCATTAATACTGCGGCTGCCTTAAACCCCCACATTAAACCCAGTGCGAAGAGAGTTGCTACCTCCATCTCAACGCATACAACACCCCTACTACCCCATCTCTTAGCGAACTCTGGGTCTTCGGCATAGAAGGCATCACTACTAAATACGGGGCCTAATACTGCTTTCTCACCTAGTTTCTCTAGTTCTTCAACTATTAGTCTAGTAAGCTCGAAGTCTGGTGCAGTAGCCATGCATGCTTCGGGAACATACATTCCAAGTGTGGCACCGCCATGTGAATAAGCAGCCCCAGTTGCAACGATGTAGTCTCCTATTTTTAACCCCTTGACTAGGGCGCCGCATGTTCCCAGTCTAATAATTGCTTTTGCTCCAAGCATGTGTAGTTCCTCGAAGACTATAGCGGCTGAGGGGGCACCGATTCCATGGGTTGCAACCGTAACTGGTACGCTATTATAGAAGCCAGTATATGTTAGATAACCTCTATTCTCATTAACTAGTCTTGGGTTCTCTAGGTATCTTGCTAGTTGTTTTACTCGCGCGGGGTCTCCAGCAACTATCACTCTTTCGGCTATGTCTCCCTTCCTAGCTTTTATATGAACGGGTTCGTGGAAACCCATCTTCCACCACACACAGGGTTTTCTTTCTCGAAACTAGATAGTTACTAGAGAAATATATAGCTAGGGTTAAGCTAACAATATAACTGGAGAAAATACCTTGTATGTAATCTGATTAGAGTTTAATGCAAGGTTTACTTTAACATGAATGTTATTGAGAAGATTTTGGCGCGGCTACTAGGATTTCAGGGATACATTGTTCCTCGTGAAATATTATATGCTATTACTATTATTATAATAGTATTGCTGCTGGGATTTGTTTTTTCACCATATAATGTCTTTACGATATTATTGTCACTAACGTTAACCCTATTAATGCTCCCCTTACTCTCAATACCTTTAGCATACAAGGCTAATATTAGAGTCTTAAGGAAGACCTATCCCGGGCTAGCTCGGTCTTACACCAATATCGAGTTGACGATATACAATGAATCGAGTATGCCGTTAGTAGTTGAGATAGAAGAGTATATTCCTTCTCTAAGATTTGCTTGGAGGCGAATCATAGGTATTAGTGCTAGGGGTACCGAGTCTCTAATGTATAGAGTTCGCGGTAGAACTGGAAAACATGTAATAAAAACAAAGACGAAAGTATACGATCCTCTAGGTATTGTAGGTTTTGAGAAAAAAGTTATCATAGAAGGAGATAAAGAAGTTAAATTCAAGCCTAGGATTACGGGTATTAGGAGAGATATTCGTGGATACCTCACTCAAATAGTACCTGGAGGAGGTTTCCGGAGCAGCCTAAAGGGCTTAGGTTTCGATTTCTATGGACTTAGGAAATATGTTTATGGAGATCCCATAAAATTAGTTGACTGGAAGACTAGTGCAAGGCAACGTGAATTATTTGTAAAGGAATATGTTCTTGAAACTGGTGTGAGAATATTACTATCGGTTCTCTTCTCGAATGAGTCTTTTAGAGGAGATCCATCTGTTTTTGAAAATGTATCTGAAGCTATAGTATCGGTGGCCGATAGACTATTAGTCTCTGGAAATAGTTTGGGTCTTGTAGTCGGAGCACCGTTATATAATGGACTAATAGGTGTAGGGCAAGGTAAAAGTATTCTTAATGGTGTAATAGAGCTATTATCTAATGTCCCCTGGCTAAGCGATGGTTATGTAGATCTAGACGCTTTTGCTAAGAACATACTAAGGGCTTCAAAGCATCCGAGAAATACGAGACTGCTAATAATTTTGCATGCAACAGACGAGGATTCTACGAGAAAACTTTGTGAAAAAATATTGAGGTTGCAGAAAGTAGGCTTTGAGTCATTGAACTTGGTAATTTTAGAAGCCATTAGTGGTCTAGGGCGTCTCTATTATATGCTTGAGGAAAAAGGTGTTAAGATAACTAGAGTAAAGGAGAACGATAGAGAAATCATTGCTGAGAAAATCATTGAAGTTCTTGGAGGTTCCTAGCCGTGAAGATTACACGTTGGCTTTTAATTAAATCTATTGTATTATTACTCGTATTAATTGCGGTATATACTGCTTTCTCTATTTCTCGTTTACCACCCATACCCTTGGCAATGTTTTCCTCAATCTTCATTGTCGTAGGCTACGTATTATTATCCTTTAACATTATCTGGATTACAAGTATTGAATGGAAGCATATTGTGGTGTTCATAGTCTTAGCTGGGGCTAGCAGTCTAATAGGGTTATTGGACTGTTCGTCGCTATTTATTGTTTTAACTATACTATTATTATTGATTTTATGTAGGATTAGTGAAGTTTACGGGGAAAATAAGATCAATGAACTATTATTTAATAAATATGTGATATCATTGATAGCCATATACTATGCTATAGCGTTAACGATGCTATTACTGCGCTTTGCACCTATGTTACCTGAGACCCTAGGTTTAGGAGAAGTTAGGATGATTTTATCAGTTATACTCGCATCAAAAATATTCTATTTGTTAACATCATTATTTATTATAGCAGCTATATATGCATTGTATAGAGACATAATATTAGTTAGTGGAAGCGTAGAATTACGGAGGAATCTAATTCGTGAACTAGTAGAAGTATATCAAAACCTATCTACTGGTAGAGATCCCTATTATATGTTTATAATTGAAACCATGTTATTAATTGTAGGAGTATTAGTTTATCCTATAATGTT
>CAZWTS010000043.1:0-15995 GCA_964637085.1 uncultured Desulfurococcales archaeon
AATAGAAATGTTTGCCGCACTCATACCTCCATTAATAATAGTAGCCGTATCAGTTATGCTTCCATTTATGCTAGCTCTAGCAGCAGGCGCAATGATATATGTCGTAGTGCACGAGATAACTCCAGATATATATGGACACGGTCATGATGAACCAGCTTCTCTTGGATTCTTTATAGGGTTTATAGTAATGCTTATCCTAGACTCTATACTTAGTTAAACATGTATCGCGATACACGATAATAAGTGGGGTATGAGGAAAATATTCTATTAAATAAAATTTTCTACTATGTGTTATTATGCTTAGAATCCTATAAAGTCTTCAGGCCTTGGCGGTTCTGGCGGTAAACCTTTCCTCTCTCTTATCTTCCTTATAACGTCCATGAGAAGACTCTCGGGTACTGGTGCCCATCTACTAAATTCCGTTCCCCAGAAGGCTTTCCCTGCGGTTGCTCCTCTCAATTCGCTCGCTAGATCGAAGCTTTCTGCTACTGGTATTTCTGCTATTATCCTTGCTAGTGCTCCTTGTTGTGTTACTGTTATTATTCTTCCACGTCTCTTTGTTATTACCGCTGTTATAGCGCCAATGTAATCCATTGGTGTTCTTATATCTAGTTTCTGTAGTGGTTCTAGTATTGTTGGTCTAGCTGTTAGCATTCCAGCATAAATGGCGTTTCTCACGGCTGGATATATTTGTGCTGGTCCACGGTGTGCTGGGTCTTCGTGTATTACGGCGTCATGCATTATTACCTTAACTCCTCTAACGGGCTCCATTGCCAACGGCCCTTCTCTCATCGCTAGTCTGAAGCCTTGTATTATAGTATCTCTTACCTCTCTTAGATGCTGTACACCAGTAGTCATGTCAACGAATATGTTGATGTTTTCGTCGATAGCCCATATTCTTCTGGCTTCATCATAGTTCCATCCAGCCTTGTCTCTCAATATCTTTGCACGTGTCTTGGGGTCTAGGTCTTCAGTTACTACGCCCTCTTGTATGAGCTTAATTGTCTCCTCGTTTAATGGTTCAACGCTAATGTATAGCTTGTTATGTTTGTTTGGTGATTTACCTTCAAATACTTGGCTCTTAGCACGTATGGTTTCACGATATACTACTACTGGTGGACTAGTTATTACCTCGAGTCCGAAGTTTTCTTTGAGGAGCGTTAATGCTATTTCTAGGTGTAGTGGGCCCATACCTGATAATAGGTATTCACCAGTCTCCTGATTTATCTTCACTACTAGGTTGGGGTCTTCTATACTCATTTTTCTTAGGGCGTCTATTAGTTTTGGTAAGTCTCTAATATCTTTAGGTTCTATAGCTATTGTTACAACTGGTTCTGATACATATCTTAGCCTCTCAAAAGGTACCATTACATCCTTATACTTTATGTCTACTACTGTTTCACCAGCTCTAGCTTTATCTAGACCTAGTGCCGCCGCTATGTTACCAGCTGGTATTTGACCTACTACCTCCCTATCGGGACCCATATAGATGCCTACTTGTAGTACTTTCTGCTTAATACGTCCACCAACCAACCATACCTCTACTCCAGATCTAAGTGTACCCGATAGTACTCTACCAGTAGCTACTAGCCCTGCATGCGGATCTAATCTCATGTCATTAATTAAATATACTAATGGTCCATTTGGATCCGCTTCAAGCATTGCTTTACCTATCTCTGTATTAATATCGCCCTTCCATATCTTTGGTATCCTATATCTTTGGGCCTCTCTTGGATTTGGTATGAATTTTATAACCATTTCTAATAGTGCTTCATGTAATGGTGCTACTTTGTTAGCGAATTCTTCTACTGCTTCCTTACCTCTACGATAAGCATCTATTATATCGCCTATCTTTATCCCTTTCTTCTGTGCCATTGGTATAGTAAAGCCCCATTTATCTTTAGCGGCACCAAAAGCAACATTACCAGCAGCTGGGTTTATCTGCCATTTCTCTTTAAACTGTGGTTCACCATACATGTCTATTAGTGCGTTTACTTCTTTTATTATCTCCACAAATCTCTGCTGAATTTCACTTGGCGATAAGCGTAGCTCTTTTATTAATCTATCAACCTTGTTTATGAATAGAACTGGCCTTACTCTCTCCTCGAGTGCCTGTCTTAGAACGGTTTCAGTTTGTGTCATTACTCCTTCTACGGCGTCAACAACTACTATTGCACCATCAAGTACTCTTAAGCTTCTCGTAACTTTACCACTAAAGTCTACATGTCCGGGAGTGTCTATTAGGTTGATAACATATGGTTTATGTTCGTATTCATGGTAGAGGCTTATGTTAGCTGATTTTACTGTAATACCACGCTTCTGCTCGACATCTAGATAGTCCATAGCTAGGGCTTGACCTGCTAAACGAGGAGAAATAATGCCCGCAGCAGCTAATAATGCATCAGATGTCGTAGTCTTACCATGGTCTACATGTGCTATTATACCTATGTTCCTAATCTGCTCTAGGTTTTGCATTATCTTGAGTATTTGCTCTACTGCCTTTACACGTCTAGGCATATCCTATACACCACTATATCTCCTAGATGATTAACAGCCTTGCTATCCTCTACAGAGTACAGACTTATAAACTCATTCACTCAACTCTAAAGAAAATCCACATTTAGTTCTCAGTCCCTTCCTATTCCTTTAAGATCTTCTTTACTAGCATATCCTTTCTCCTCAAGTAATGCAACCAATATATCTAACGCTTTATCTAATACGTTTTCAGCAGTAGTGTTATAGCCTGTATAACCTCCAGCTGTGCTATGTCCTCCGCCGCTTCCACCAAAATATTCCGACAATTTTGCTAGAACATCTTTGCCCACATGTATTTTTGTTTCTTCAACGAAATACTGGCTCGCACGAGCAGTGAGTCTTACTTCGTTCTTACCGACTTGATTGACAACCAATACTAGATCTGATCCGAGTTCAACAAGGCTTCTTGCAACACTTGCCTCGAAAGCTCCTACCTCTGTTAACGTTACTATTATGTTTTTTATCCTGAAATGCCTAGCCCGTAATGACGCTTTTATACGCGCTATCCTCTCCGATAGTTCTGGTCTAATGTTAAATAATTTAATTATTTTTGGATAATCTACTCCCCGGCTTATCAACTCAGCTACAATATTGAATGTTACAGGTTTTGCGAGAATAAATCTCTTTGAATCAAATATTATACCAGCCATTAATAATTCGAGCACTCTTATATCGAATTCTATACCGAGTTCTCTACCTAGGATATATACGATTTCTGAAGAGGAGGAGGTATTAGTAGTCTTTATTTCTAATAGGGCTTTTCCGCTTAGGTCTCCTCCTTCATGGTGATCTACTATGATTATATCTTTTGAAGTCACGTATTCTAGGTATTTGCCTAGTTGAGTTGAGGAAGAAGTATCAGTTACTATAAATAGCTCGACGCCCTCTATATTGTCTTGTTCGGGTATATCAATACCTAATGACTCTGTTATTCTTTTTGATAAACTATTTATTCCTTCGGGAAAAAACGTTTTTATATTGGCATTCATTTTCTTTAATAATATTTCCCTTAAAGCTATAACAGATGCAATTGCATCGGGATCAGCATTCTTATGTGTAATTACACCTATATTGTTATAATTTATTAATGTTTTCTTTAATAACGGTATCTTCTCTTTTATTTCCCTTAACACTGTTTTTTAGCACCTCTTCTATCCTTTTATAGGCGTCCCTTATGGCTTCATCTATAAGTGCATCATAATCTATCCTTCCCCTACTTTTACCTATTATTTCGACTTCAACTCTTATCCTTAATACGTCTGCTACGTCTAATGATAGTGTTATATTCAACTGCTCTAAACGGCTACCTAGTTTACTAAAAATATATTCTCTTATATGGGATTCCATTATAGTGGCTATTTCTTCCAACTTTTCCGTAGTTATCTTATCAAGATCTAGCCCTAACTCAACTATCTTCGGCATACTTAACCAGCTTGTCCTCTAAGACTCTTCTCATACGACTGATAGGTCTTAGCTATAATCTCTTTTAGTTTACTCTGTACTTCTTCTAACTGTCTTCTTACTTCCTTTTCTTGTTTTTCTAATGCTTTAAATTTTAGTTCTAGAAGCTCCTTTTTTTCTTCCAATTCTTTTTTGACGTCCTCTTTTGACGTCCTAACTAATATATGACCTATTGCTTTATACAATTCCTCGTTCTCACTTATCTTTTCCAACATAGAGAGAATTCTATTAATTTCCTTTAATTCTGATTCTATTGTAGCTTTCTCAGTGAGTATTTGCGATAACATACCCTGTAGTTGCTGATACTTAGTTACATGAGTCTGAGCTTCTGGTGGTAGTCTTTCCGCCATTATACACTCCTCCCGCTACGTCTATCGTGTTAAGTAGAGCGTGGACTAAATATAAGTATCCGTTCAACATCGCCCTGAGAGAACTTATGTCGCGAGCAACTATTTCTAAGACTATACACTTATCTTCAATTCTTATATAGGCTTCTCCGCGTTCCTTTGAAGGTTTACTCTTTACTTCTGGTAAAAGAGACTTATACGTACTCTCTAAGGCTCTCTTATCATCTAAGCATATGTTAAGGTATGCTTTTATCTGATTCATAGTCCACTACTCTCGTGATTTTTATCAATGGACCTCCAAGTCTCTTTGACGACGGGTTTATAAAGAATAACTTGACTATTCTCTCCCGGTTATCCCATTTAGGTATTGCTAGAACATCTATTTTTCCAGCTGCTTCTTCAATAGTTCCGAGATGCATCTTCACATTGAATGCCTTTACGAATACATCTACGAATTCTTCCTCTATCCTATGCGTTATTTGTCCTGCATATATAGCAAAGGTTTGCGGATTATATATTCTAACAGCCTCAATAGTCTCTCTTGATAACCGAACACCGCGTATGTGAAAGGAAGCTATAAGCTTCAATACTTCTTCTTCAGTGTCAACTCGATATACATCAATGCCAGCGGGATTCCCCTTGAATTCCCTTAATATTATTAGCCTTGAAGCTTTTAATTCTATTGCATCGTATAATAGGTCTTCTAGCTTTCTTTTCCCTCTATTAATTTTTATTGCTCCAGGTAGAATTGACGCAAAATCTTTTAGAAAGCTCCTAAGCCTTCGTGAGGGTTTATGTGATGTTGTTAAAAGATAAACCATTAGCACAATCCTTAGATTATCATTCTTCTGTTTTTATTAACTGTGGGAAATACTTGTTCAAACCAGTTCTTGGCACATAAGCTCCGCCAGCCCATGTAGCCCCACACTTTTTACACATCCATAAGCCTACGCTTAATCTTACAACTTTTCCTTTAGTCTGACAGAAGGGGCAAACATGATCAGCATATCTTCTTTCAAGTATCTCCTTGACTTTCTTTCTAAGTGTTGATCCATACCTGGCTCCATACCTACCAGCGATACCTACAACTCTTGTTCTCCTAGCCATACCGTTCAACCCATACTAAGTGTTCTGAAACGCTAGGACATGATATTATTAAAGGGGGTTAAAAATACTATTATCGTAAAAGAAGCTATACCTTAACATATTCTAGTAAAATACGATGTAACTCATTACCAGCTTTTAATGCCATTTCGGCTGCCTTTTCTATCTCCTCTACCGTAAAGTATCCAGCTCCCATTTTCTGTATGCCAGCTATTCTCCCATCCTCGGATACTGATATAGCTATTTTAGCATCAAGAACTAATTCCTCATCCTCTGTTGGATCTATTAGTAGGTAGTCTCCAAGCTTTCCTATAGTTACAGTCACTACTCGATGATTAAGTGGTAGACGGCTGGTTTTCACAGATTTATCTACCTTTACTTCACTTTCACTTACCTCTACTTTGGGTATCCTAGCAGTCATTAATGCCGCCATAGCTGCTAGCGCGCTTGCGTCAAGAAGGTTTCCGTCATGATTTAGTACGTATATGTCGACCCATATTATCCATACTTTTTCTCCGGGTATTAATGCTAGTTTTTCTAGGTCTATTACTCTTATCTCCCTCAAGCTTCTATCAATTACTCTCGCTAACTCAATGGCGTTTTCATCCGGCGGACCTGGTTCAAAGGATGGCGATGCTAGAGGAACAAACTCTGCATTTACTGTTAGTACTCCTTCATTAGGTGTATCTGGGAAAGGCGTTCCAACCTCCATTTTCACTCCTACAAGAACAACAGTGTTTCCTAGTTTTACCAAGGCGGATCCTTCTGCTTTCGGCACATAGTTTGTCTCGATAACTATTTTCCTGTATTCATCTAATCTTCTACCATCTAGCCTTAAGCCCTTGGCTGCCAGAGATTTTATTGATTCCTTTTTGAGTCTAGGTAATATGGGTATATTTGAAGGAGTTGTGGACATCTTGTATCACTCCTCTAGTTTTATTTCAACGTATCTTTTACGTAGAGCTTCCTTCTGGAGCCTATGGATTTCTTTTATTCCCTTCTCGGCGAGCTTTAATGCCTCCTTAAACTCGTCTGGTGTTAATACGCCATTTAACTGTAATAGAGTTATCTTGCCTAATGTAGGCATCATGGCTACTGGCATATCTGCTTCACCAAACTCGTCTTCTACTTGGTCTATATCTAATACGAGAACTCCATCAACTTTACCTACAGCTACTCCTGCAACAAGATCCTTTATTGGTATACCAGCATCTGCTAGTGCTAGTGAAGCCGCTGTAATACCCGTAGTCCTTGTACCTCCATCAGCTTGAAGTACTTCTATAAATATATCAATTGTTGCCCTTGGATAGAGCTCTGAAAATATTACCGGCTCTAATGCTTCTCTTATAACCTTTGATAACTCTATCTCTCTTCTCGAGGGAGCAGGACTCTTTCTTTCCTCAGTTGAGAAAGGAGCCATGTGATACCTACATCTTATTACTGCTCTATCCGGCAATGACATATGACGTGGATGGAGTTCTCTAGGTCCATAGACTGCTGCTAAAACCTTTGTTTTACCGAATTCTACTAGAGCCGATCCATTAGCATTATTTAACACTCCTACTTCCATTCTAATCGGTCTAAGCTCATCGGGTTTACGTCCGTCATGGCGTAGTCCGTCTTCTCTAATGAGTTTTATGTCTATTTTCTTACCCATTATAATCCCCTTCTCGCTTTCTCCTCTCTTATGAAGCTTCTTGTACGGTCTGTTAGACCTGTTGTATGCGCCTCTGCTTCTATTTTCTTTAAGGCTAATATTAGTATATCTTCTAGTTCTTTATTATTGCAGTTTATCCATATTCTACCATTCTGTGCCACAACTATATCACAACCAGTTTCATTTATCAACATGTTTATCATTGTTCTTTTCTTACCTATTACTCTCGGCACTTTTGATACTTGTATTTCTATTATTCTTCCATGTACTATTTTTCCTAGTCCTCTATCCTTTATAGTTAACACCGGATTATGTACTCTATCGAACACACTTATTTTTGCTAGGACGTAATCTCCTACATCAAAATACTTCCTAAGGTCATCTTGTATTGGATTAAACTGCCTGTTCAATGCATCACTAGCATTCATTATTGCTCTATAAGGTGCGCGAATATCCACTATCCAGTTAGTAATACCTACATCTATTATTAACCCTATTACTAAGTCACCGACCTTCGGCAGATAAAATCCTTCTAGTGGTATAATATTTAATTTATTTTCATCCACAACAGCTAAACCTATTATTGCAGAATAATACCTATTGCCTACTCTATAGATGTATGGTGTCTGTACTTCGAATTCTCCTTCTGCTAACTGGTCTCCAGGCAATACTAGTTGTCTATTTTCAACATATACCTTGCCTTTAATGGTTTCAGTACTCAACCGCTACACCTTCAATTTAGCCTACATGTGTTATCCTTATTTCTGCTTCTCCCCTAGTTAATGAATTTATCTTACCTATTACTTCGTTCTGCATACCCGCTGGAATCTCTAATTCTACTATCAATGAGCCATCATTCTTCCACTCAGTCTTTTTAACCTCGCCCAATTTAGGTATTTGAGAATATACACGACCTGAATATGCTGGTGGTATTCTTACTAGAAGAATTGCTTTAGCTATTCTTATCGGTAGTATGCGGCTTATAGCCTTTATAACATTCATAGCCTGTTTTTCCACATCTAAGAAGGGGTCTATTCCAACACGTGCTTGCTCCATTGCTATTTCTATACGCTTAGGTGGTATAGGTGCCTTAGTTCTCGGATCAATAGCATTTCTTGAAATAAACGTTATTATCTGCTTACGTTTCGCTTCTATGAGTTTTCTACGTTGCTCGGTTGTAAGCTGAATTTCACCGCGCCTAACTATTTCGGCTGCAATTTTCTTGACGTCGGTTGTACCAAAGACCTTCTTTAATATCTCTGGCGAAGCCTTTAGTCCTTTACGCGCATCTTTGTATACATAGTCTCCGATTAATAAGTCGTCTAGATTAACTTTCTTACCTTCTCTTAACTGCATCGCTAAATCGGGGTTTACTAGGACTTCGAATACGTGCCCTCCAACTTCGAGTCTCGCTATAACATAGGGTCTTGACATTCCATCACACCTTAAAATACCGTTATATCTATTAGGTATAACTGTCTTAATAGTCTATTTTATCATAACTATGTTTATAGAAAAATATACAGAAACAATATTATATTGGGACAATTACTTAACACAACATAAGCTTTAACTATTCGGAT
Source organism: uncultured Desulfurococcales archaeon (assembly GCA_964637085.1). Taxonomy (GTDB): domain Archaea; phylum Thermoproteota; class Thermoprotei_A; order Sulfolobales; family WANQ01; genus JALWGO01. The sequence continues at coordinate 8,688 of CAZWTS010000043.1, forward strand.
TATTCTAGTTTACTCATATATTCCTCTATTTCTTTAACTGTTAACTTCTTGAATTTGCGTTCATCTACAGTTATGTATCCTATTTCAATGTTTCCAGCAGCTAGTTTACCTTCAATTGATGATGCAAGGGTTCTTAAGCCTAACAGTATAGTTTCTTCTAAGCCAAGTTCGTATTTATAGTTCTTTTCTAAGAAGTCACTTGCCGTTTGTCCACCAGAGCCTATTGCAACCGCGAAATACGGTGTTACTTGACCTCCAGGCTCAGTCATTAGGAGCCTTGTTCCACGATCATCCACTCCAGCAAATATGAGGGCAACACCAAATGGCCTTACGCCAGCGTGCTGTGTATAGGCTTGTTTTATATCAGCAATAGTTTTTGCTAAATAGTCTATTGATATAGGTTCATCGTATAATAATCTGTGTCTAATGGATACTATACGTGCTACGTCTATTAGTACTCTACCGTCTGAAGCAAAGCCAGCAAAAGTTGCACCTACATGATCGTCTACTACGAATATTTTTTCTAAACTATCAACATCTAATAGAGGATTCAGCTTTCTCTTCTCTACTGCTAATAAGACAGTACTCTTAGTCCTTATACCTAGAGTAGTCCAACCTCTTCTAACGGCTTCAAAGGCGTATTCTACCTGGTAGAGTTTGCCATCCGGAGAGAATATCGTTATTGCTCTATCATAACCCATTGCTGGGGGACCAAAAGCCATGTAATCTCACCACATTACTTTGGATACCTATTATCCTCGGAAACCTTAAGTTTAATCCCCTAAAAACTTTATGTAAAAAGAACGTGTCAGTTGGTAGTCCCCTCTTCATCTATGATCCGCAAAGTCGGGGAAATCCTCATCCACTAGGTAAGAGTTTATCAATATAGTTATTCGTGGGAATGAATCAGTTCGTCGCGAGGCTTTCATCCCTTTTATGGTCTTGTTGGAGCGGCTTCATCACTAATATCTAGTTACTTTGTTAGAGATTTTATTTTTTCTCTAGCTTTCTTTATCGTGCCGTGAGCTGATACAGGCACAATTAGTATTTTTACATCATTTATTGATCTAACTAGTCCAAGTAATCCTATAAGGAGTTTATATGTTCTATTATTTGATCTAATTATTCCTAATCCCGTAGTTTCATCGTAATCTATAAGCGCGTAATCAGTCTCCGCTAATCCTTTGACTCCTATTACGTTTTTCACGGTATCTCTGATAATTTTATCTAATTCTCTCCCACTTATAGGATTAGAGGATATTAGCCTAAACACTATGTATCTCTTCCTGGGCCTCTTCTTCGACTCAATTATTTTAGACAAACGGTCAATTACTCGTGGATAACGTTGAAGCATATAGAGAAGATTCTTTGTACTTCTATAAGCTTTTAACGAAATATATAATGATAGTATTGATAAAGATGCAAGAATTATAATGGCTAAGATCATCACGTCTTCACTCAATATTTTAGTCCCCTAACTTCTATTACTTAGTATAGACTGTGGTGTAAGTGTAATTGTATCCAATGCTTTATATTCGCTCATACCGTAAAGCACTAATATCCCTATTATTTGCTTTGGATGCCATAGTTCATACATATTTCTTGCACCACTAACAACAACTATTGGTGCATCATATCTTATGAGGAGCTGTATCTTTTTCTGTAGAAACCTATTGAATCTAACATTATATCTATTCTTATAAATAGTAAATAATGATATCTCGAATGCGCCGCCGAATTCTTTAAGTAATCTTATCTCCGATAAATCGATGTATCTTAGTGTTTCCTCATCTACTGGTATTAAATCAACTCTTCCATCACGTGCTGCCAGTCTAGCAGCACCATACGACTTCGGTTTTAATGCTACCACGTCATACCTCTTTTTTATACCACGCAATTTTTTCTTAGCTTCGTACTCACTTGACGCTTCTATTGTTATTCGTTTAAATATTTTAATACCACTTAAATTACCTATGGACTCCTCTAATCCTTCAACTGCTATTATTTTATAATGAAATTTTTTAAGCATTGACAGTATTTCTAGGAAATCACTCCTACTAGAATACACTATATGTAAGTCAATTAGTTCTTTTGCTGACACTCTTGGAAGCCTCTTCTATAAGTCTTTCTACTCTCTCTAAAGTTGCCGGGTAATCTATTGTTACAACAATTCTTATAATATCATCACCTTCATATAATGTTACCCTACCTTGAGAAGCATCTTGTTTACTTACTCTCATATACAGGTGTCCTCTTTCATCAACCCTATTTTGTAGCGTTATTTTTAGTATATTCCTATCTGACTCGCTTAGACTCGATATTATGTGTCTGAAGACCTCATCTGCTTTTTTACCTTTGACGAGTACTCTTAATCTTACTATAGGATTGCCGTAATGTCCTTCGTATTTTACTTCCTCTATCTCTATGCTTTCCCTATATTCTCTAGGTATTAGTGTAAGCAATGCCTGCTTAACTTTAACTATATCTTCCGTTGCATGGGCAGAGGTTGTTAACTCTAAGCGTTTTGCTTTTACCTTTTTCATTTCTGTCTAATTCACCTAGTAGTAACTAAGAGCTATTAGCTAATAAAATCTAAAACTATTGTATGCTCTAGAATTTTTTATATATTAAAAATTACTGTAAATCTCCTCTATGATATTTTTCTCTAATCTCGTCGGGTACTATTAGCCTTGAACCCCTACTTGCTTCATGTCTTCTCTTCTGTTCTCGCTCTTTCTGCTTCTTCTTCCACTTATGCTTTATAGTATACTTTAATCCTCTACTCTTTCTAAGACCTCTCATCTTCTTACCCGCACTTGTTAAGCCCCTGAATACTCTCCCTTTATGCTGTTTCTCACATATCCAGTTAATATCAGGGTCGTTACATATTGCGGGATGATGAGGGTCTACAAGTATTACTTCAAACCACTTGTATAGTCCGTCTTCTCCTACATAGTAGCTGTTTAATACCTCCAAATTGGGGAATTTTCTTGCAACTCTTTCCTCAGCGATAAGTCTTAAGCTCTTAGCAGGCGAGAAACCATATACACCCATCCTCTTAGGTCTTCTACCCTTATTTGGTCTAGGTTTTCTTAAGCCTCCTTTCCTAACTCTTATTCTAGCTATGACAAAGCCTATCTTAGCCTTATAGCCGAGTTTGTGTGCTCTATCCGGTCTTGTAGGCTTGTCAACTCTAACAATAACTGGTTGTCTACGCCATTCCGTTAATCTTTGCTTCATTAACTCCTTCATTTCTCCCTCAAACGGTCTCTTCCATAGCTGAGCTATGTAATGATACATTGATTGAGCCATCTGCTGTACACCCGGTTTTCCAGCCTCCTTATACATTGCTGAGTAGAGGTTTTCAGGTTAACCTAACCTTTGATTATAGGAGGTATGATAGTTTGCCGCCACCTCAACCTCTTGTCGGAGTTATAGGTAAGACAAATGTTGGTAAATCGACATTCTTTGCCGCTGCAACACTAGTATTAGTTGAAGTATCAAATAGGCCCTTCACAACTATTGAGCCGAACATAGGCATAGGTTATCTACGTAAGAAATGTGTGCACGTAGAACTAGGTTTGCCTAAGTGTGATCCGAAGAATTCTCTATGTATTAATGGTTGGAGGTTTATACCAGTAAAAGTAATGGATGTTGCAGGATTAATCCCTGGAGCACATCGTGGAAGAGGGCTTGGAAATAAGTTTATGGATGACCTACGGCAAGCCGATGTACTCATACACGTCATAGATGCCGCTGGGGCAACAGATGAGGAAGGAAGACCAGTACCTCCAGGTACTGATGATCCTGTGAGAGAAGTAGAACAGATAGAGTTTGAAGTAAACGAGTGGTTCTATAGGATTATTTCTCGTGACTGGCAGAAATTTGCGAGACATGTTGATAGTAGTGGAATAGATGTCGTAGAGGCCATAACTGAGCGTTTATCAGGGCTCTCCATAAGAAAACACCATGTTATTGAAGCTTTAAGGAGGACTAATCTAGAATCCAAGAAGTTATCCACATGGAGTGAGAACGAACTGAAACTATTCGCGTATACGCTACGTGAGACGTCCAAGCCTATGATTATTGCTGCTAATAAAGCTGATTTACCACAAGCTGAGGATAATATTAAGCGTTTAAGAGAACATTTCCCTAACCGAATAATAATACCTGTGAGCGCTGAAGCAGAGTTAGCCTTACGTAAGGCAGCAAAAGCTGGATTAATAAAATACTTGCCTGGGGATAGTGATTTTGAAGTTCTAGATGAGAACCGTCTAACACTACGTCAAAAGAAAGCATTAGAGTACATTAGAGCGCGTGTATTAAAGAAGTGGGGTTCTACTGGCGTACAAGAAGTATTGAATCGAGCGTTCTTTGATATATTGGATATGATAACTGTTTATCCGGTTGAAGATCAAAACAAATTTACTGATCATTATGGTAATGTTCTACCAGACGTATATCTTGTTAAACGAGGTACAACGGCGAGAGAACTAGCATACATGATACATACTGATCTAGGAAAATCCTTCTTATACGCTATAAATGCAAAGACTAAGCAAAGAGTAGGCGAAGACTACGTATTAAAAGACAATGATGTTATAAAGATAGTAGCTGCTTTAGCTCGCAGGTAAGTTATCGTAGTAATATTCTGTTTTTAACCGTAAAAACGTGTTTTTAGGTACATCTTTATCTACTATAGCGCCTGGTGAAATCCATGAATATGCCCCTATTTTTACGCCAGGCATGAGTGAAACATTTATGCCTGTCTTAACATAACCACCAACTATTGCTCCTAGTTTATTACGATTGCTTGTTATTCTTTTGCCCTTTATTGTTACTTTTACCTCCTTTTCATCGAATCTTAGATTAGCTGTTATAGTACCTGCTCCAAAATTCACATGCTCACATATTATGCTATCACCAACATATGATAAATGCTGAATTCTCACATGTTCCATAATAGTGCTATTCTTTATTTCAACGGCATTACCTATTTTTACATAATTGCCTATAACACTATATGGTCTAATATAACTATTTGGACCTATAATAGTCTCTTTTCCTATATAGACAGGACCTATAATGTATGAACCACTCCTTATTAAAGCACCCTCTTCTATTATTACTGGTCCCTTTATCCTTACATAATCTTCTACTTCACCATCAATACGTGTCTCCTGTATATTTTTCATTAATCTTTCATGTAAATTTAATATATCCCAGGGCTTCCCTATTTCAAACCACTCATTATCTCCTAATATTAAATACCGTATCTTCGCGTTCTCAACGATCATGTTCTTTAATGCATCAGTTAACTCGTATTCTCCTCTAGGCGATTTCTCTATTCTATCAAGTGAGCTAAAAATGTCTGGTGTTAAATAATATATTCCTGCATTTATTGTATTAGAGGGAGGCTCCTCTTTAGGTTTCTCTATTATGTCTACAATGAATTCTCCTCTAGTTACTACAACACCATATTCTTTTGGATTACTAACATGTACTAGGGACATAGCTGGAGGTTTTATTTTAGCTAGTTTCGCTAGAACATGTTCCTTAAAGAATATATCACCATAAATTAATATGAAGTCTTCATTTATATGGGGTTCAAGCACCTTTAGGGCGTGTCCAGTGCCCAAGGGTTCGCCTTGATCTATTACCCTTATTCTTATTTTATTTTTCCTAGAATACTCGTTTACTGATTCAATTATTTTGTTTTTCATATAACTTACAATAACAAATACTTCTTCTACATTTATAACTCTTAGAGCATCTAATATGTAGTAAAGTAATGGTTTATTCAATATAGGTATTAGTGGCTTGGGTCGGGTGTGAGTTATAGGTTCTAGTCGTTCACCCTTACCCGCTGCAAGTATTACTGCTTTCACATACATCCCCTAGGAACTCATGTAATATTGTACCTATAGCAATTAAAGCTGAAGCTACAGCGTATTCTGTTGATAATGTTATACCTGGTGCTATATCAACTACTAGGTTAGCAAACCTATATACACCTAATGGTATACCTTCACGGGAACCAAATAACAAGTTGACTCTTTTCTTAGATCTCAATAACAGCTCTTTTAGCTCACTTTCTAGCTTTGATACTGGTTCTCCTTCAGGCTCGAACACAATTATTATTTCATTTCTTCTATCACGGACTAAACTGTAAAGGTCTTCTAGTTTAACTGAGACCCTCTGCACTCTACGATTATAACTTTTTCTTTGTATTTCATACCTGGAATTTATTCCCTCAATTAATGATTCGATAAATAAGGCTAACTCTTTTGCATCGACGAGCCCTATTGGAGCTATAATGTATTCTTTTACTTCAAAGTTCTGAATCTCTCTACCTATTCTCATACCCATCGTTTTTATAGCATCTACTGGACCTAGATATGGTGTTTGTATTATACTTAACTTCCAAAACAATTTATACAGTTCGTTTTTGCCTGGTTTCTTTTTCTTATACTCTATCGAACCAGGTACTATTGCTAGAAGAGCTTCATCACCTATTATTTCGACTTGCACTATTTTATCTGGTCTTGTTAGATTTACATGTGCCCCGGTTTCCTTTCTAATAATATCGCCTAAGAGAACATTTACATCGATACTTGTAAAGGAGTGCTTTCCTCTCCTATGCGTTCTTACCGCAAAAGTATCTGTTTCCTTTATTTTATTTAATATCGTTTTAACGCCTTCAGCTATATCATCGAGCTCTGCTTTAACACAGATTTCAGGAACGAATACTTTTTCTGCTTCAATGATTTTCTTAGCGATGTCCTCTGCTAGTACGGTTAAATCCTCGGTTTCAACAAGGACTAGACCTTTGAATCCTTTAGGAGATGGAATAACCCTAGCTGTAGGATCTAGATCCTTTATTCTAGATGCAACTATTTTTTCAAATCCAAGTTTTGTTTTAACGAGTATCTTATTACAATACAATTTTCCTGTTCCTTTAAAAGAAATATTGTTTTACCTTGACCTAAACATTATTGGTGATACAACAACTGCTGGCTCTGGTCCCTGTGGTCCGGGTATTGTTAGTAATTTTGACTTATATATTTCAACTTTTCTTAATGGGTATATCTTCTTTGCTTCTTGGAATATTTCGTGTGCTAGATCACCGAATAGCATTGCTTGTATTAGTTCATCAAATGTCATCTCAGAGGCTCTCTTTGTTATTATTTCTTGCATTATCTTACGTATAGCTCTCTTTTGTGAGGTCTTGCATCTCTTTATCGTGAAGGCCACTGGCTTAACTCTGAGCTTGTAGCCGTCCGCAGTTGTCACATCTATCACATCGTC
>CAZWTS010000044.1:0-2730 GCA_964637085.1 uncultured Desulfurococcales archaeon
TGCCTGGTAACATGCTTTCCAAAGGAGTATTTTTCCTTAATACTGTACCTTACCCTAACAATTCTAGCATCAACTGTGTAGAGCAACTCGTTGTGAGCTATCATGAGGGTAGCAATACCCTCTATAATAGCTTCCCGGATAATCCTCTCCGAAGTACTAGTTAGTTCTGTTTCAAATAGGAAATGATAGATTATGTTTGTGTCCAAGCATATTATCCAACTTGTGCCTCCTCCTCAGCAGGGGATTTTCCAAGAACACCTCTGTACTTTTTAATTAGTTCGTCTATGTCTTCTCTCAATATTACTTCATACTCTCTACCTTCTTCAAGGTTAATACCAATACCAGATAATACCTTAGAAGCAATGCCTTAGCACCTCCGATAACCTAGGAGGAGGAAGAATACGCACATCAATTCCCCTATACGAATACTAACATAGAGACATATAAGGACACAGGGGCATGTCACAATTATTACTGGAGACACGTCTATTACTAGACAATAAAGAAGAGTCTATCATTTCAGGATGATGACTTCATGTTTACTTAGTTAAAGACATAATTACATGTTTACTTAGTATACGTTCCCTAAGAGAACCACGTATGTATAAATCTGTTTTTAGTTTATACTGGTTGACCTTGATTCTTCTGTGTAGGACCAATAGGAATATTATTGTTAGTATTGATGCTAGTATTCTCTCTACGTTATGTAGTGCTAGTAGGATGTCTATTAGTAATAGTATCGATGTTATTCCAGTGTAGAGCCAATATCTATGTAGCAGGTTATGTGTTTGCTCTATTTCTTTTGTTAATTCTAATGATGTTATTAATGCGAGAACTCCTATAATGAATGGTATTATAGGCGGGGGACTTAGTGACGATATAATGTAGAATCCAGTGAAGAACAGTATTGCCCATAATGCCCAGTATACTCCATATTGTTTGGGATTTTTTATTGTTGACTCAATTCTTTTATTTTTCACTATTTTTCTTGACAAGTATACTAAGATAGTTATTGTTACGAGACAAGATAGATAATGTATTATACTTGGCTGATAGCTTGTAAGAGCTATATTAAGTATCATAACATCTATTGAAAAGAATAATAATGCTAGGAGTAATCCTTTCCTTCCAAGCCATCTCTCATTCATTATATCGGGGTATAATGCTTCTACAACTAATATTGGTGCGAGAATACTCCAAACACCATGGAATATTGTTAGGTATATTGTCCAGATCCAGTTTACACCCATCCATCTGCCGTATGATCCAAAGATACCTATGTCCTTCCAGTATGGGTTAAAGAATGATTTTACGGCTAGTCCTTCTTCTATGATGCCATAGGCGAATCCTATTAATAGTATACCCTGATACCCGATATGAAGGATTACTCTTGATTCACGAATAAGTAATGCACCAAGCCCATATAACCCCATTAATATTATAAGATTCAATGGATTAATGAAACTCGGCAAGGGTGTGGCCCCAGTCAAGACCTCGGCTGTAAAAGGGGAAAGCAATAACAATGTTGATATTGCTAGTATTCTACTTCTACGCATAATATATCATCTAGTTTTCTTTATTATTTTTAAGGGGCTCGCCAAAGACCAATTCAATCATGTCAAATTCAGCGATAGCTGGTCGCTCATCGCCCAGGAATAATATAGTTTGCTTGCTAGGATATTATTTTTCGCTGAAAGATTAATAGAAGTAATTATTATGATTATTATTTAAAAACATGAAACATTATAATATAAAATACATGTATAGGAAAACACTATAGATGTGTCCGGGTATGAATATACCTTTACTACTGGATCTATTTCTAAGATTCCTTAAAATAGGGGTAGTTGGATTTGGTGGAGGATGGGCTATACTCCCTATTATTGAGAGAGAAATTGTTGAAGACGCTAAATGGATTACAATGGAGGAATACTCTAATCTTGTAGCAATTGCTGGGTCTACACCAGGACCAATAACCGTTAATGCAGCAACCTATATAGGATTCAAGCTCGCAGGTCTTCCCGGCGCTCTCGTAGCTACTTTTGCAGTAATACTACCACCGTTAACCATAGTATCTATTATAGCGTATACTTTAACAACATTTATAACTCATAGACTAGTACAAGCATTACTCAATGGTCTTAAAGCGGCAATAATAGGATTAATAACAGTAGCATTAGTAACAACAATAAAACAAACATACACGATACTACCTAAACCAGCTCAATTAATCTCAATAACTATAATAGCCTTTATCGTTATAATATCAGTATTAATATTTAAAATCCATCCCATAATAGCGATAATTATATCTGCATTCATAGGAATACTACTTGGAATAACAGGTATATGGTAATCATCTTCTATATCCATTAGAAACCACACATTCAAAACAATCCAAAACACTCCAACACCTATCCGACTATTACACACATTAAATCATTAACATAAGAAACCTCACCATCAACTCAGAGTAGGATACCATTCTATCGAAAAATGACAACATAGTATCAAAGAGAGCAATATTTAACACCCCCATCCCCATAATGCGATACTGGTGGGCCGGTAGCTCAGCCTGGAAGAGCGCTCGGTTCGCACCCGAGAGGCCCCGGGTTCAAATCCCGGCCGGTCCACCATTATACAATCTGCTACGATATACAACAAATCAATTATATGTTAATAATTAAACCTAAATATATCATTGGAACACAACGTACAACGGGCTAGTTA
>CAZWTS010000045.1:0-5763 GCA_964637085.1 uncultured Desulfurococcales archaeon
GAGTCGTCATCCATTCTACCGGATTGCAAGTGGTCTAGTGCATCCGCTATGTCTATCGAAGCTATAGTGTGTAGCATATCAACTATCTCGGAATCTATTACTTCATGAGTTAACTGTAAGCTCCCAAGCTTATTGTAGACGGGTCTCATGGGGACGAAAAAGAACGCGTAGAATGGGTTCTCATATGATTTACCAAACGTTTCTACTACCCATCGGTTCTTCCTAGGACTTAGTAGAAAGCCTAGCTCCTTCAACGCTATGTATCCAGCTATCTTTACATTCGGATCATCTGCTTCTACTGGCAGAATGCTTAGTCCTACTATGGGTACTCCTGCACCTGCGTGTTTTCTTAGGTGGCGAGCAAAGTCTACTACGATACCGCTTCCCGTGCCTCCTCCGAGCCCGAATATTATTACCGAGATATTTGATCCAGGGTTCCTTACGAGGGTGTCTTTGTATTCTTCGATCATACGCTTTATTGTCTCTAATTGATAATAGTTTAAAGCATAAATGCTCTTGGATAAAGATCTCTTCCTAGCAACACCTCCAGCTAGTGGGGGTATTTCAATAGAAGTCGTTACAATAGGCTTATAGTTCTCCCTCGAAATATCTACTCCATCCATTCGGAGGAAGTCTGGGTACTTAGAGTAAATGAAGTCGAACATTGCTTCAGGTGAAGGAAACTTAACTGATTGTGCTATAACCTTTATCCTTGTAGGTGTTACACCCCTCTGTACGAGTTCCCTCATGACTATATCTTTAGTAGTTAAAAGTCTCCTAATATCACCGTCAGCTACGTCGAGTGCAAGTAGCGATACATGTAGGTCCTCGGTCTCCGCTAATCTATTAATGACTCTGGGGTCCTTGAGGTAGGTTTCGACAACATTTGTTCCAGCTCCGCCAAGCCCTATTGGGTGTAGTGTTGCAAAAACTCTAGATAGATAACTCAAATCCATCCCCTATTGATAATCATGCCACCACGGTTTTAGGAGAATAATTGTTTAGTTTAAACTTATATAGTTGCCTGGGCTCTCTCAATAATCTCTCTCAATTCGTTACCAAGTCTCTTATCAAGCCTCTCTACTCTAACACTTAATGCCTCTAAGTCTGCTATAGTACTATTGAGTTTTTCTTCAAGCATTCTAGCTTTACTTGTAGCTCTAAGCCACATAACAATACCTATGACAACTATAATACCTAGACCAGCCATTATCATATAGTATAATGATTCTTTACCCTCTGGCGGCTTCATTACCGGCTTATTCGGTATCGTATTCAATAGGTCTCGCGCTTGTTCAACTAAACCAGTATTAGCTAGTCTTTCTGCTTCACTTATAATTGATTTCACCATACTAAGCCATGTCTCATCAGCTCCCTCGGTTTCGAGTAATGCTTTCTTTTCTTCAAGGAGTTTACGGTATTCCTCGGTTACCTCGTCTATGACCTCATAGGTTTTAGCGTCTATTGGATTTGATGGATTATTCTCATAGTACACTTTGACGACACTCATTTTTACTGGGAAGTGTAGTGTTAAGCCGTCAACTGTACGAGTAGTAACTATTTCAGGTATCTCGCCTATTATGGTTAAAGTTATCTTGCCGCCGGGGTTTGCTATTACTATTATACCTGTTTTATCACTAGTATAGTTCCACTGAACGTTTACTGCTTCATCAACTGTGAATATTTGCCCACCCTTATACTGGGCTAGATCTGTCGTCACAATAACCTTAACGTTTGGAGGAGTCTTCTCCCCCATAGTTATCTCTACAGTAGCCTTGTAGGCTTTACCAGCTAGGAGGTAGGGGGTTTCTACTTTAGGCCCCTCATAATAATAGAGCTCGAATTTTGATATCGTTATACCGTTTTCCTGGGCTAAGGTGTGTAGTGGTAATATTAATGGTGTGATTATTATTCCTAACAATACTAGTATTTTTATCGTCCTAGTCATCATAGAGTATAACACCTCTAGAAAATAGTTATATGGTAGAGGAATTAATAGTTTAGGCTAAAACACTAGGAATCCCATAGATACTGTAGAATACTTTATACAAGGGTAATAGAAGCTATGGTGAAGAAGCAGTATAAGGGTAGCGTATATATCGGGAGGGGCATGGTATTATCAGTATTCGATCCCTGGAGTAGTCCTCTCTGTACTTGTCCATTCAAGTATAGCTTACACCCCTATACTGGTTGCAGCCATCAGTGTCTCTATTGTTATGCTACAAGCTATATTAGAGTAGAGAGGAGTACGCCGAAGAAAGACTTTATCAAGAGACTCTTAAGAGATCTTGAGAGAGCTAATCCACAGATACCTATAAGTATGAGTAATAGTAGTGATCCCTACCCGCCTGAAGAAGCCGCGTACAAGCTTACGCGGAAAACACTTGAAATACTCTTACCCAGGGGGTTTAAGGTTCTAGTAGTTACTAAGGGAGCTCTCGTTGCCCGCGACGCCGACTTACTGTCTAAGGGTAACGCTGCTGTAACAATGACTATAACTACACTAGACGAGAACCTCGCTAAGAGACTAGAGCCCGGTGCCCCATCTCCTCGAGAAAGAATTAATGCTCTACGAGTACTAGTAGAACATAATGTACCTGTTGGTGTTCGAGTAGACCCTATAATACCCTTCTTAAACGATGATGAATCCGAGATTAGAGAACTCATTGATACACTAGCTTCTATTGGTGTAAAGTTCATTGTTACTTCAACGTATAAGGCTAGACCAGACAACTTGAAGAGAATGGAGAAAGGATTCCCGGAAATAGCTGACAAGCTCGATAGACTATATAGGGCTAGTGGGGAATGGGTTAGAGGCTACTGGTACCTACCGTTAATTTTAAGGAAGAAGCTCTTAAGACCAGTTATAGAAGCAGCACGTAAAATGGGGTTAGAATACGCTACATGTAGAGAGGGATTAACGAGTAGAGAGTGGTTTAATGCTAAATCATGTGATGGTACACATTTAATACCTTTAAGAGTGGAGCCTAAGAAGAAGACTTTACTAGATACATAGTCTTCCGGGACTGGAAAACATTGAGAAAAGAGAAGCCATGGGTTCACGAGAGAAATACTGTGTACAAAAAGGTTACACGGGGATATCTTAGAGTAGGTATAGTTTATCCCAGTACGTATCAAGTAAGTATATCTAGTCTCGCAGTAAACCTACTATACTATTTCTTAAACAGGTTTGATGATGTATACGCTGAGAGGATAGTATTAGAGTCGAGTCCTAGGAGCATTGAAACAAATACTCATATGAGGGACTTCGATGTTTTATTGTTTTCAGCGCATTTCGAACTAGTATACCCTGATATAATTAAAATCCTCATGGAAGCTGGAATCCCAGTTCTCGCGAGAGATAGAGGACTGGATTACCCCTTACTGGTTGTCGGCGGACCTGCTGTCACAGCTAACCCGGAACCCCTAGCCGAGATATTCGATGTAATAGTAGTTGGAGAAGCTGAACCAGTACTCCCCAAACTAGTTGAGAAAGCATTAGAGAATCGAGGGGAGAAGAAGCGCTTACTAGAAGAACTATACGGCAAGGAAGGCTTCTATATACCAGTATATGGTAGACACCACGTAGTAAAGTCTTGGGTTAGGAAGTTAGATGAAGCCTATCACCCGATAAGAGAATTACAAAATGATGTGGTTGAACCCATATATGGTCGGGGCTATATGGTTGAAGTTAGCCGTGGCTGCTTCCGTAAATGCCGTTTCTGTCTTGAAGGACATGTAATGCTACCGAAAAGAGATAGAAGCTATAGTATTATAAGGAGACTAGTAGAAGAGGGGTTGGAAGCAAATAATGTTAGACGTATAGTATTCTATTCACTTAGTTTCTTCGACCACCATGACGCTGATCGAATCCTAGAATATGTCGCTAGGGAATTAGGCGTTGAAGCAGGGATACCGAGTCTAAGACCAGACACCCTAAACGATTATAGACTTGACTTAATCGTAAAAGCCGGGCAGAAAACCCTAACCATAGCACCCGAAACCCTTAGTCCACGTATAGCACGTGTCCTCGGTAAAGGATTCACATACGAGTACATTCGCGAGCTATCGGTTAAGGCCTTGTCTAGAGGCTTAAAGATAAAATATTATTTTATAATAGGTGTTCCGGGAGAAGAAAGAGAAGACATTGAAGTAATACCTAGACTCATAAACCAAGTAGTAAAGGAGACGGGGATTAGGGCACCAGAGACGATAAGGTTATCAGTAAATCCACTGATACCTAAGCCTCAAACACCTCTCCAGAACCAGGGATTAGAGGATCCAGTTATCCTCCGTAGGAAGATAAGGCTTATAGAAGAGAAAATACCTAAACCCATAGCCGTACTAGACCCTTATCCCCCTAAATGGGCTGTTATTCAAGCAGCAATAGCTTTAGCTGATAGAGGCATTACGAGGACACTTATTGAATGGAGTATGCGTGGAGGCGGACTGGGAGCATGGCGTAGTGCTGTTAAGAGTACCGGCTTTAACCTAGACTATGTGTTCACGGGTAGAAAGCCGCCTTATCCTTGGAGCCATATACGTGTTACCCCGTAGAGTCCTACATGGTTATTTTTTCCTCATTAGCACGGCTAACGCAGGGTAAGATGTTCTCCCACGCCTTATCAAAGCCTATGGTTACTCCAGCAATACTCAGCCCTACCTGCCTCTTATCACCAGTTTTACGTACTATTATTTGTCCGCGGATATTCTTGAGTAAGTCAACTAGTCCCTGCCGAGCCCTCTCTGGATCCTTACTGCATAGTAGTGCGAATTGTGTTAGAGCTATTTTTGCCAAGTCTATACAGTTACTACTAACTCTCCCATAGCTCATACATGCTATGATCGTTGTGTCAACTATGAAGTCTATTAGCTCTAGTGGTAATAGCTGGTTCGGATAAGCTCTTGCAAGTAATCTAACATAGGAGTATGGTACGCCGTTATCTCCTTCCACTACGAGTAATTTAGCTATCTTCTTATGAACCTCGAGGCTCCTCACAGGCGAGCATTCTGTTAGAACTGTTATATGGGCTAGGAATTCACCCGGGCTACGTAGGTAGGTATCATAGAGTATTCCGGCTAGTACTTCTAGTCTCCTATCATCAGCTTTTTTCAGCAATGCATCAATAACCTTACAGTTTACTCCACCGGGTTCTGTTAACGCTTCTTCTATCTTCATAGCCCAGGTATAGGAGTCTTCTGTTTTAGATGATAAACTACTAAATTTTTCTGGTAATATATCTGGTAGTATGTTTACTAATAGCATGACTAAGAGGAGTACTCCAGCTACAATACTAGTTATAATCGTTGAAAGCGTGTAGCCGAGGATAAAACCAATTACAGAGTAAAATGTTAAGCCCCCTATAACTGGGAGCAAAATATAACCATACCATGTCTTCTCGAAGAAGAAGCCCCTACTACTCCTAACATAGTATGCTAGTACTAGTAGTCCTACCAGGAATCCTAGAGAGGCTAGTGATGCTTGATCCAGCTCAACCCCCTCCCATCTCCAAGTGAACGCATAGACTAGTTTACTGGTAGCTTAGTGCCCCTCAACCTTATAATACCCCACGTTTGAGCTGCTTCAAGAAGCCATCCAGCTAGTATTCTAGCTAGTCTACGACGTGCCTCTTCTAATTCTAGTTCTATTCCAAGTGTTTCCTCTAAAGCCTTTACTGCTATTTCCGGCTCTATCCTATCGATAAAATATTCTTCTAGCCTATCTAAGACTTCGAGGAGATTTAATGCTTGCTCTAACACCAT
>CAZWTS010000046.1:0-5218 GCA_964637085.1 uncultured Desulfurococcales archaeon
GGTGGTTCAAATCCACCCCCCGCTACCACGCCACCGACCCCCGCCACCATAAAAGTTCTCCTATCGTTTAAAACAACGTATAGGTTTTATTACTTTTAGATCAGAAAATACCTCTCGGTGAAGTACTCCGTGAGTTATCAGTATAGCAAAGAAACAATCTTTTCTTTGCTTAAAAAATTGTGTTCTACTATCTCGGTATCCGGTCACGAAGACGAAATACGTGGACTAATAATAGATGAGCTTAAACCTTTTGCTGATGAGTTATGGGTTGACAGTCTCGGAAACGTTATCGCTACAAAAAAGGGTACTCGTAATGCTGGCCGCTTCATGATTGCTGCACACATGGATGAAATAGGGCTAATGGTTACCCATGTAGATGATAGAGGTTTTCTTAGATTTACACCTATAGGCGGCTGGAGTGAACGTATCCTTCCCGCACAAAGAGTACTCATTAAATCATTAGATGGGAAGAAGATTATAAGAGGCGTTATCGGCTCAAAACCCCCACATGTTATGAAACCTGAAGAAGCTAAGCAAGTCATACCCATAAATAACTTGTTCATAGATATTGGTGTGAATAGTAGAGAGGAAGCCGAGAAGCTAGGTATAGGGCCGGGAAGTATTGTCGTACTAGATAGAGATGTTGTGAGACTCGGTAATCCCAATATAGTTAGTGGAAGAGCTTTTGATGACCGCGTAGGAGTTGTTACAATGATTGAAGCCTTCAAAGCACTCGATAACCATGAAGTAGATGTCTATGCCGTAGCAACTGTTCAGGAAGAAGTGGGATTGAAAGGTGCTCGTGTAGCAGCTTTCGCTATAGAGCCTCACGTAGCATTAGCGATAGACGTTACTGTTGCAAGCGATATACCAGGTGTAGAGGAACACGAACAGATAACTAAGGTAGGGAGGGGACCAGCTATTAAAATCATGGATGGTAGAAGAGGGTCTGGATTGATAGCGCATCCCGCGGTCAGAGAGCTTCTAATAAGAGTAGCAAAAGAGGAGAAGATACCCTATCAATTAGAGATATTAACTGGTGGAACAACTGATGCATCAATAATACAGTTAAACAAAGAGGGTGTACCAGCTGGAACTATATCTATACCCACACGCTACATACACTCACCAGTTGAAGTACTGAGCTTAGCCGATGTCGAAAACGCTATAAAATTAACAATAGGATTCACAAAGAGATTAACGAGTGAGTGGATAAAAGAGAATTTGAGAAGAAAGATAAAATAGTTTAGTTTTATCCTCGTATACAATTACTTTTACTATAACCGTCTCTATTATATCTATTTTTCTTTAAAGAAAAGTAAAAAATAATAACTCTGAATACTTATTCATAACGTAAATTAAAAATTCGACATTTTAAATTTCATTAAAGGTGACAAATATGGTAAAATTAAACGATTTAACCCTACGTGACGCTCATCAGAGCCTTCTTGCAACACGTTTAAGAACAGAGGATATGATACCAGTTCTCGAACTCTTCGATAAAGCTGGTTTTTATGCGCTCGAGATGTGGGGCGGTGCTACTTTTGATGCCCCATTAAGGTATTTACGTGAGGATCCTTGGGAGCGATTAAGGATTATTAGGTCACATGTAAAGAGAACTAAATTAATGATGTTGTTAAGGGGTCAGAATCTCGTAGGCTATCATCATTATCCTGACGATATTGTTGAAAAATTCGTTGAAAAAGCCTACGAGAATGGTATAGATATATTTAGGATCTTTGACGCACTAAACGATTACCGCAATCTCTTAACCAGCGTGAAAACAGCAAAGAGAGTAGGAGCTGAGGTACAAATATGCATTGTCTATACCATAAGCCCCGTCCATACGCTAGAATATTATAGGAAACTAGCTGAAGAGGCCAAGGCCCTTGACGCCGATACTATAACTATAAAGGATATGGCTGGTATACTTGAACCATATAGAGCTTATGAGCTAGTTAAAATGATTAAGAAGGAGGTAGGATTACCAGTAAATGTTCATAGCCATGCTACTGCAGGATTCGGACCTATAACATTAATTAAATCAGCTGAAGCTGGAGCTGATCTACTTGATGTAGCTGTTTCAACTATGAGTATGGCTACTAGTCATCCACCAGCCGAGACGATAGCTTACATACTAAGAGAAAACGACATGGATCCAGGTGTTGACATTAATGTCGTGTTGAAAATAGCAGAATACTTCTGGGAAGTACGTAAGAAATACAGAAAATACGACTATATATACAAGGGCCCAGTAGTAGATGCTAGAGTAATAATCCACCAGATCCCTGGCGGCATGTTAAGTAATTTAATATCGCAACTCGAACAATACAAAGCACTAGACAAGCTAGAGAAAGTATTGGAAGAAGTACCTAGAGTAAGAGAAGATCTCGGATGGCCCCCACTCGTAACACCTCTATCGCAAATTGTTGGTACACAAGCTGTAATGAACGTCATTCTCGGAGAGCGGTATAAGATAATAATAAAGGAAGTAAAAGACTACGTTAAAGGACTCTATGGTAGACCTCCTGCACCAATTAAGGAATGGCTTGTAAAGAAGGTATTAGGTGATGAAAAACCTATTAATGTTAGACCAGCAGACTTTATACCTCCCATGCTCGATAGAATAAAGAAGGAGCTACCAAGAGACCTAGTTGAAAAAGAGGAAGATTACCTAACATACGCGTTATTTCCCGAAGAAGCACTCGAATTCTTTAAGTATCGTAAAGAGTTACGAGAGAGAATCCTAAGGGAATACAATGTTACCGCAGGAGGATATAAAGCAAGTGCTATTATTGATAACATCGGCCAAGATACTTATGAAGTAAAAATAGGGGATAAAACATTTACCGTAGAAATAATTGAAGATTAAAGAGGTCACTGTCGCTCCACTTCATCATTTCTTCAGAGTCGTCTCCGCGTTCATCCCGTAATAGTTTAATATTATCTAGATATTTAAAGACAAATAGGGAGTTTAAATGCCGAGACCTACTATATTGTTCGCATTATTTATAGTTATATTTGCATTGGTTGTTACAAGCATTATACCTAGCTCGTTAACACTACGAATGATAACACTTAACGCTGGCGATGAAGCCAATCTTGTATATAAAATAGCCCGAATAATGATTTTAGAGCCCAAGCTCGTGAAAATCTTAGATTTTAGAAGTATAGATAATAATACATTAAAGAGTTTATTCGTAAAGACTTATTATAGTAGCTATCTTACAATCCCTTCTGATAGAATATATGTTAGAAATGGCTGTCTATATCTTAATGGAACAGAACACCTCGTTATTAACACTAGTTTCATAGGATTAAACAACACCAACTACCTCTTGATGAAAGCATATATTGAATACGTTAATGGTGGTTATGAGGGGTTCTCGCGAGGCGGTATAGGATTCTATGGAACAAACGAATACGACTACACAAACGAGTACTACGTAGCAGCCCCCTACTGGCTTAGTGTTATAGGTTCATTTAATATTAGCGAACCAGTTTCATATGATTTCGAAGGACATATTACATGGCTCAATGGACGATGGGGATTCAGTGAATCTGTTAACTATAAAATATACAAATATAATACTACATACACGTTATGGATAGCGCTAATAGACGACTACATAATAGGTGGTATAGATGCCTTCCCTAGATCATGGATATACTATATTAATGGAACCTATTACTTACCCGAAGTAGTAAGCCATGCAGGAACCGTATGTATAAGGAAAATAGAGTTCTACGACTTAAGAGATGGGCGTCCAAGGCAGAAGACAAGGGTTTTACCCACTACAATACTTGACTTTGATACTTTTAGTAACTTGAGCCTCGTTTACTTAAGACATAATACATGTAGACAGTACATCTTTGATCCAGGCCGTTTAGACGTGTATACCTCAACCCTATACTTCTTTGTTAGGAGAACATGGTCGTGCATACTCTTACCCTATACATATAATACTAATATGCCAATGATTTATAATAGTGGAAAAATATATAATAAATAACACTTAACCTAGAGGGATTAAATATTGAATAATGAGAAGAAATTAGATCTAGATTATATACCAGAAGACGTATTAGAAGAAGTCCTAGAAGAAGAACAACGACTCACAAAGAAGAAGAAATCACCTTATCCAAGCAGCCGCGATATTGTTGAGGCGGTAATTGAGGCTGCAAAAATGGCTCGGGGACTGCATCCAGATGAATTCCCCGATATAGTTTTGAAAATACTTGAAGAACAAGGATTCGATACACGCCATGTAACTATAAAGAGGATATGGAGCACTTATGAAAGCCTTGTGCGAAGAGGAGTAATAAGGGATATATTAGGAGTTATGGGCGGCTAATTCAAAAATGCCCGAGCATCATCATTTCTTCAGAGCCTGCATGTTATTTCATCAATTAAGATAAAAATACTGTTTTTGTATTTAAGGATTCCTGGTCTGCTTACCATGGTTAAATGCGAGATATGCGGGGAACGTGAAGCTAAATACAAGTGTAGACTTTGTGGACGACTTGTATGCCCGCTTCACTATAATTATGAGAAGAAAATATGTCGTATATGTGAAATGGCTCTATGTGAGATCTGCGGTAAGAATCTCTCAATAAGTTATTGTCCTATTTGTGGTAGACTAGGATGTAGTGATTGTCTGGTGCAGTTAACACCAGTTATTCGCGTTTGTAAAGACTGCATTATGAAATATGGCGTTGAAGGTGTGAAGAAGATCCTAGGTCTCTCGTAAATTGGATTAGAGTAAGGGATTTATTCTTCTAGTACATTAGGGTGTGTTGGGTAATAATAATGGTAGATTTCAATGAGGCGAAAGTATTTCTCAATAGTGTTATGGAAAGAAGCTTGCCCAGAGAATTAGCTACCGCAACTGGTGTTGTAGCGCAAAAAGTATACAACACGTATTTTAGGTTAAGGGAGCTTATAGAAGATCTATCGAGACTATTCGAGTTAGCTGAATGTGCGTTAAAGGCTGGTGTATCATGCTATAAAAGAGAAGGCTGGGAGACTTGTAATATTTGTACTAATTGGTGGAGCACAAGAACAGAAAAAGAGGTTAGTATAACAAGGCTAAAGCCTACAGCAACATCCATAATATTTAATGGAGAAAACGTCGCTTTCAAAGAAGACGGGTATCTAGAATTTACCGTGAGAAGCGATGGTTACTTCTTAAAGTACAAGAACGTTGGAGTAAATGTG
>CAZWTS010000047.1:0-7716 GCA_964637085.1 uncultured Desulfurococcales archaeon
CCTCTATTACTGGTATATGGCCTATGCCTAATCTAGCCATGAGCAGGGCTACTTCTTTAACCTCGGTATCTGGTGATACATGTACTACTGGACGAGACATTATATCGCCTGCTCTTGTACGATTAGGGTCTCTTCCTTCAGCAAGAACTCTTCTAATAAGGTCTTCCTCAGTGACTATGCCTACTACTTTATTGTTTTCAACAACCACTACACTACCAATGTTTTTCTCAGCCATAATCCTCGCTATTTGGTATACAGTAGTTTCTGGATTAACTGTTACAGGATCTGATACCATTATATCTCTTGCAAGTAGAGGTCTTTCCTCACTCATAACAAGACACCGTTAAGACTAGGGTTTCAACCTTATTATCCTGCTCCTCCCAGGTATGCGCTCACGTATATCTTCTACTGTTACTGCTTCTATAAAGGGCTTATCCTCGCTTGATGCTTTCTTCAACCAGTATTCGCGGAGCTTCTTCGCTATTCTTGAGGGATCCGTATCACCTGGTACTAGTATTGCGTGATAACGTGTTTTCTCCGCTATTTTATCGGGGTCTCCTACTATAATGCGTGAGTAGTCTTCCACTATTTCTATTCCTATACCGAGTACGAGTTTTACTCTAATGTAATTCCTCTTACCATAAACCATGAATGAGCCTTTAGGCAAGTATTCTCCACTTGGAGGAGATTTTGATACTTGACTCCCCTTCACCCAGTAAACGTCAACATATCCCGCACCCGTCTTCCACGCCTTACTATAACACGCTGCTATTACTGCTGCTTCCTCTAAATCTTCTTCACTTGGCTCTCTACCACTAGTTTTAACAACTACCACAGGTGCGCCATGAATGTCTGCGTGCATGAATATGTCATTTGCTTCGAGATATTTCTTGACTATTGACTCGTTTTGATCTATATTCTTCCCACCTATTACTAAGAAACCATTCCTCGTTATGAGCCAGTGGTAGCGCTCATACCATTCCTTTCTCCTTATCTTCGCTTTGCTTCTCGTTTCTTCTCTGAGCATTTTTTCGGCGATCTCCATCATTTTTTCTTCGAGCTCCTCTAACACCTTTCTTGCTCGTTCAACTTTTCTCTCATATTCTTTTGCTTCTCTAAAATACTCGTTCAATACCTCGTAGGGCTTCGCTTTTATCCTAAAGACTACGTTGATGCCGTCTATATCTATTATAACTATTCCTCTGTGTTTATCATAGTTTATAACACCTTTACACTCCTCTATTTTATCCCAACCATACTTCTCGTAAAACGTGTTTATACACTCAATAATTTGTTCGAGTAACGGGTATTTCTCAGAAAGTCTCTCCGCTATAGTTCTCTTATCTCTAGCTTCTTCCTCATATTTTCTAATAGTTTCCTTCTGCTTCTCTATGCTGGCTTTTACTTTTGCTAGAGCTATTTCAAGTTCTTGTTTCCTCTTAGACGAATATTCCTCTTTCTCTATTTTAACGAAGTATTCATCTAATGCTTCATTGAAGCTATTGTATCTTCGTAGCTCAGCGTTGCTATAGGCTACGGGCTTATAGGGTAAGACTGTTTCAAGTCTATTATTAATTATTACATGATATGGTTCTATTCTACCACTAACTATATCATTTACAATCCTCCTTATCTCATCTAATATTTTAGCCATGATCTCTTCTGATAAATTCTTCGTTTTTAGATTCTTCTCCAAGCCCAGCCTAGCTATTACTTCTTCAGCTAGCTCCCCGGGAATTCCAAGTCCTCGAACAAGACCTCGAACTAAATCCTTACCACGTTTAACTAGCTCTAATGCTTTACTCGTAGATAGCTCTAGAACATTAGGTGGAGGTGGTGGGGGTTTGTATTTTATACCTCTACGGATTATTCTATCCCTCATTTCACGGTATTCGGTTGAATATATTATTTCTCCATTCTCGTTGAGTAGGAGGAGGAGTCCTCTTGGAATAAGCTCTAATACTAGTTTATAATTAACGCCACTACTATGCACAATGATTTCTACTATTCGGTCAGTTCCAAGCTGCTTTACGTCTATTATTCTACTATTTCTAATGTATTTTCTTAAACCGGATACTAGGGGAGTAGGAGTTTTCTGTTCCTCAACTCTATGCTCGTATCGTGTTAAATGTATTCTTCTACCCGGTTCTAATAATAGTATTTCTTTACCATTCTTACCCCATAGTTTTAGTAGGAATAGAGAGTTGCTTGAATAAATATTTACTATTCTCGCGTCAACTAGCTTACTCCTAGTCTCAGCCAGCCATGCTAGAAGATCTAAAGTAGTCATTGATTTCTTAGGCATATCTTTTAATCACTCTCCGCTTACTGTATTCGGAGAGGAGGGATAAGTTATCTTGCGCTTCGATAAGATTGCTCCTAAAACAGATGAAGACAAGATATTGGTTATGAGGTTAGTATGGGGTATTATTGTCGGCTTCTTATTCTGGCTACTTGATGGGAGAATAATCTACTTTAGCGGTAGTATTGAGAACAGCGTAATTGGCTGGGTTACAGCTGTAATACTATATATCGCGACCATACCCCTAGTATGGTATAAATACCCTAATGTAAAGCTTAAGTGGAAGCTGGGGAAAGGTATAACTGTATACCTTGCAGCATGGATGCTTACATGGTTTGCACTCTACGACATAACTACTCCGCCATGAATCTTTTAATTAAGTCATCTTCGTCTAATACTATTTCACGTTTAAGGTACTCTAAAAGCCCGGGTGCCAATAAGGGTTTTCCATCAACTACGGGGTAGGTGAACGGTAATATTATTGTATTCTTCAACCCCGGGAAAGGTGATGGTACTTCTATTTCAATACCCTCTACTACTGGGATTTCTTCAAGCCTCCTACCTCTAGCTATTTGGAGAGCAACATAAGCTGCTCCATCAACACTTAGTTGCCCTGGCCCTAGATTACGTGGAACAGCTCTTCCTAGTATCCTAGTTGTTAGGAGCTCCCATGTCCTACCCTTAGGTGGATGATCACCCATTATACCTCCTATTATGATTAACACTTTACCTGTATCAAAATCCTCTGGTTCAAGTCTTTCTCGTGCCCTAGGTTCGAGTACTATTGCTCTATCATACTCTAATTTATCTATTAGAACACTTATACTTTCCTCATAGACTCTCGCGAATTCACTCAGTTTTTCACGATCTTTTTTGCTTGTAACATTTGTTATGATTAAATTCTCCTCTCCAACCATCATTGATACGTGCCTATACTCTAAATACACCCATTTCGTGAGTACGGGTTCTAAGTGTTCTATTACTATCATCGGCTTCTCTTTATCCACGACTCTCACCCCAGAGGTCTTTCCGATACGCTTCAAGTTGACGGACATTAAATCCCATGTATTCTGCAGCAGTTAAAACTATGGTTGACTTACGCGACGCCGCTTCAGCTATATCCTTTATTTTTCCGCGGTAATCTAGATCCCGTAATAAATGATGGTCTACTACTAATCTTACTATATCTAGTTCTTCTACTAACCTCCTCATATTATCTAGTCCTCTATTAACAACTTCCATTGGCACCTTGTATCCAGCGAAATAGGTTGGTGGACCACATAGTATTATTTCGCTTGGTTTCCACTTCAACAATATATTTAGTGCTTTATCGGATATGGGGCCTTGTACATCACTTGTATGGACGAATTTCTCATCACCCTCCACTATCATAGTCATTAACACGTATCCCAGAGGAGTGCCGTCATCTCCATGGGGTACTGGTTGGGAGAAAACAATAGTTGTATCCCCGTACTTGAATACCCTACCATCAGCGTATTCTATTCGACTAGCTTTTTCTAGAACATTATTCTTCTTTAAGAACACGTAGGCTCTTATACGTTGACTACGGTTTATCATTTGTTCGGGATGTTTTATTAATAGGATTTTACCACGATAATAATCTGTATCCTCGCTACGATACAAATAGTGGTCATAGTGGTAATGAGATATTATGACGATATCCGTGTCCTCTAATTCCTTCCTAATAAGGTTAAGTCTATATGAGAGTTCTTCGAGTTCTAATGGATGGGGAGGAAGACCATATCGTCTCGGAGCAAGCGATGCTCCGGGATCAATAAATATCTTTACATTACTTGTTTCAACTACAGTCGCCATAGATCTTACTCCCATACTATCGAAAGCTAATAGCCTTACTCTCAAAGTAGTTTCCTCGATGTAAACCTATTATCAGATACAGTTGTAGAGTTAGTAGCTTATACCTTTTAATCACTAATCTAATTACAGTTTGAGTAGAGGTTAGAAGGCTATTGAATGTTAGAGTTTATCAGGGGCTAGGTCTAGATGAATATGTAGGCGTTTTGAGGAAAGCTGTTAGAGAACATAAACTAGTATTGATAATGGCGTCCTGTAGCGTTGACTATGAAGGTAGGGGTGCCAGCACTCTAGGCGAGGGAGAACGAGTTATTATTATCAAACGTGATTGGGCATTTCTAATACACAGACCCGACGGTTATTCCCCAGTAAACTGGCAGCCCCAATCATCTATTATAGACTTCGAAGTACATGGTGGACTACTGATTATTAGAGCTGTACGCAAGAAACCCCGAGAGATAGTTACCGTTAGGGCTAGCGATATATCATTAGTTGTCGTAGCGGATATGAGTGATACAGCTGAGTTCATAGAATACGTAAGTGAGCATGAGATAAGAGATTTGATAGCACGTAATCCAAGTATTCTCGGAGAAGACCTAAAGATCACAAACATCGAGAAACCAGTTGAACCAGGCTTTGTTGACTTGTACGGTATAGATAATAGGAACCGTATAGTTGTTATTGAATTAAAGAGGGTTACAGCTACTAAAGACGCTGTAAGCCAATTACACCGCTACGTTATTGCTGTAAGAAAGAGTTTAGGACGACAAGATGTTAGGGGAATACTTGTTGCCCCCAGTATAACTAGGAGTGCTCTTGAATATTTAGAAAGACTAGGATTAGAGTACAAGCAGTTAAATCTAAAACAATTAAGACGAATGCTCGAAGAAGAAAAGAAAAAGAGTGACAGGAAACCGGGTGCAAGTCTCCTTGAATTCCTCAAACGAGAATAGCGAACTAACCCTGTTATCACCTTACGATATTACTGCTAATAGCTATGATACCTTGTATTCAGAGGAACAACAAGCTAAGTACTCTATAGTATTATATAAGATAAATATAGAATTGAATGATAGAGTTCTTGATGCTGGTTGCGGTACCTGCTTACTTTATGAATACCTTATCTCTAAAAACATGAGCTTCCAATACTATGTGGGCCTGGATATAAGTAGGGGGATGCTCGAGAAATGTTTAGATAAACGAGTATTTACTGATCCTAGAGTAGATATAGTACTCGGTAATATCGAAGAAACACCTTTTAGAATAAATAGTTTCACGAAAGTCTTCGCGTTCACTGTACTCGATCTCGTCGACAAAGAGAAAGCGCTTAGTGAATTAAAAAGCCTTGTTAAACAAGGCATTATAGTTTACACGCTACTAAAGAGCCGTGGATGCAAGCCAGGTATTGAAGGAGAAAGTAGTGTAAAAGATTGTATTTATTTGCTTATCGTTTAAGCCTCCGAGCCCCAACGCTTATATACTAGCTCGTACCCTTAACACCATGATGAACTAACATAACAACTAAGACTATGGTAAAGGAGAGAGGGTGTCTACATGACTGCTAATCAACCAAGACTTGAAAGCCCATTAAAGTACTTGAGAAGTGCTGTAAACCGCGTGGTATTAGTGAAACTAAAAGATGGAAGCGAATATATCGGTAAATTAAAGCTTAGCGATAATACTATGAACTTAATACTAGAAGAATGTATTGAGGTGAAAGAGGGGACCGAAGAACCAATAGCAAATTATGGTACTGCACTAATTAGAGGTAGCAATATACTATTCGTTAGTTTAGACTACCACCAGGCAAAGCTTAAAGACATATATAGTACCTAAAAGTGTACAATAGTGTCCTGTGTTTCATGAGAAAATGTCTATTGTTTAGTGTTCATACTTATTCCACATTATTAATGATTAATTATTTTGAATTTGTCTAAATATTTTCAAAATATTCCTGGGAGGAATCACTTGATTATGTCTACTGCACGAAAGAGTTATAGCTTGTCAAAGCAAGGGGCTAAGCGGGAGATATAGAAATGAAGAGAAACATAGTAGTAGAAGAAGTAAACTGGCAACCAGTAGAATCATTAAACGTAGAACTAGTTGAAAGGAAGGGACTAGGGCACCCGGATTATATTGCTGATTCCGTAGCTGAAGCTGCTAGTAGGGCATTAAGCAAATATTATATTGAAAAATACGGTACCATACTTCACCATAACCTTGACAAGGTATTACTCGTAGGTGGGCAGGCGAGTCCACGTTTTGGTGGAGGCGAAGTACTACAGCCTATATACATAATCGTTGCTGGAAGAGCGACTACTGAGGTGAGAGTAGAAGACGGAGTAGAACACATACCAGTGGGAACGTTGGTAATAGGTGCTGCTAAAGACTGGATTAAACGGAATATTAGATATCTTAACCCGGAAGAACACGTTGTAATAGACTATAAGATAGGGAAAGGTAGTGCTGACTTAGTAAGAGTATATGAGCTAGGGAAAGAAATGCCCCTCGCTAATGATACGAGCTTTGGTGTGGGATACGCTCCTCTAACGACTTTAGAGAAGATAGTATATGAGACAGAGCGTTACTTGAATTCACCAAATGTTAAGAAAGAGCTACCAGAGGTAGGAGAAGATGTCAAGGTTATGGGTCTTAGACGTGATAAAACCATAGAGATAACTGTCGCCGCCGCAATGATATCTAAGCTCGTACCGGATGTTGACCACTATATTGCTGTTAAAGAAGAATTAGCAAACCGTGTCTTAAGTCTTGCATCTAATATTGCCCCAGACTACGATGTAAAAGTATATGTCAATATAGCTGATAGACCTGAAAAAGGCCTAGTGTACCTAACAGTTACTGGTACATCAGCCGAGCACGGAGATGATGGTGCAACAGGTAGAGGTAATAGAGCTAATGGTCTCATAACCCCTATGCGCCCTATGAGTCTTGAAGCAACAGCTGGTAAGAATCCAGTTAGCCATGTCGGTAAACTATACAATGTGCTAGCAAGAATAATTGCGGAGAAAATATACTCCGAAGTGAAAGACGTAAAGGAAGTATACGTTAGTATTCTAAGCCAGATAGGAAGACCCATAGATGACCCATTAGTAGCAAATGTGAAATTACTTCCAGCTAACGGCAAGGTAACTAATACTATGAAAAGTGATGTCGAAAGTATTGTTGACAACGAGTTAAAGAATATTAGAAGATTAACTGAGCTAATATTGAATGAAAAAGTAATACTATACTAGGCTTTTGTCTCCATAATTATTTTTCTATTTCACGAAGGAACTCTCTTCTACGTTTAGCCTTATATTCCCTAAGTAGTTCTAGAATCCTAGCTCTCTCCTTCATACTAGCCTCTTCTTCAAGCCTCTTTTTAATCTTTAACGCATCATCTACAATACGCTTCGATACTACTAGGGATCCGTAGAGTTCACCTATAGAGTAGTCTTGTTTTCTTAGTACTGGTATGAGCTTCTTTCTTAGAGCATCTATTAGGCCAGCACCTTCAACCTCATCTAGTAATACGGCTAGTATTTTCGACTTAACTATTTTTTCGATTGCATCTCGCTCAA
>CAZWTS010000048.1:0-2680 GCA_964637085.1 uncultured Desulfurococcales archaeon
GCTTATAAGAGCAGGGGTAGGCGATTTAATAGGTAAGCTAACAGCTGTTAAGGATTGGCAACTAGCTCATAGGCTAAGGGGGGAATACTATGGTGAATACGCTGCGCAACTAGCATTACTCAGTGCTAAACATGTTCTCAGATATCACGAGCTAATAATGAGCAATAACCCAGAAGGTGTAAGGATACTTATAGAAGCACTGATAAGCTCAGGAGTAGCTATGTGCATAGCCGGGTCTAGTAGGCCAGCTAGTGGTTCAGAACACTTATTCAGCCATGCCCTAGACATAATAGCTCCTGGAAAAGCTCTTCACGGAGAACAAGTAGCTCTTGGAACAATAATGATGCTATACCTCTACGGCGACCCAATGTGGAAAAAGATTAGGAGGATAATGAAGAAAATAGGATTACCAGTAACTGCTAAAGAACTAGGAATACCACCGGAGAAAATAGTAGAAGCACTAACAATAGCTCACAAGATAAGACCAGAAAGATATACTATTCTTGGAGAAAAAGGATTAACGAGAGAAGCTGCTTGGAAACTAGTTAAAGAAACAGGTATTGCTTAAGCTTCACTTAGATGCTTCACTAGTTTTCTCGGCTTCTTTCTCCTCAACACCCTGTTCTTCACTCTTCGTCTTCTCGCTCGGCTTCTTCCTTTCGAAGACTTCTTGAAACACTACTTTCTCTACATCGTCTTTGAGCATGTCTAGAATATCTGTGACCAACGAGATCTTGGCATACTGTATATCTTTCTTAGCAATGTATCTTGTAGGTATGTTTATAACCACTTTCTTCTCCTCAGGAACATATTCTATCACAAGCTCCTCGCCAGGTATTTGTAGATGCCTAACAGCTAATGCCTTGATCTTCTCCTTGACATCTTCGAGTTTTGCAACAACTTTTACTTTGTAAAGCAGGGTCTTACCAGCTAATGGGTGGTTAAAGTCAATAACTACTCTCCCACCACTAATACTCTTAACAATCCCCTTAACACCGCCGAAGTCGAGAACATCGCCAACCTTAACATCTATATTTCTCCTCCTGAATTCTCGTAAACTAAATGTTTTTACCTTACTCGGGTCTCTCTGACCAAAAGCCTTTTCTGGAGGAACCTCAATTGTTTTCTCTTCACCAACATTCATTTCCCTTAATGCATCCTCGACAACTTTGTTGATCCATCCCTTCCCAATAACTATTAGTACTGGGCCATAGATCCTTCCCGACTCATAGATATTCTCTTTCTTAGCTAATTCTTCGTTAGTTGTATCAATAATGTTCCCGGTCTCCTTAACCCTCACAGTATATTCTATGAGTATGAAGTCGCCATCTTTGAAACCCATAGTTGTCCACACCTCTGGACAAATAATATTTTCCTAGAATACAATACTTATACAGAGTTAAAAACTTATAGAATCTAAGTGGAGTAACCGTGTTGAGGAATAATAAGTATAAACCATTAATCACAGCAATACTTGTTATCGGGGTAATAATCACTGTTCTCTCAACTATTTATAATTGGAGAATACTCCCAAGAATAAGATACTATGAATCAACTACTGGGATCATTGAGAGAGCGCTTAACCACTCAGCAGAGGAGGAATACGAGTCACTACTAAGCTGTAGTAATAGACTAGTCTTACTAGGATTAATAGGGCTGGTAATAATTCTTGGCTCAATAGGATTACTAATAAATAATTCTGCTCCAAGAAATAGTTTTGAACAATACATTTAGTACTCTAAAACTAGACAAGGTTCCAGATCTTATCCCCTATATGGTGAATGTTCTTAACAACTTTACCTCTCCTAACCTCCCCACTTACCAGTTTCTCGGAATCAACCAAGGCTAATCCAACCATCACTGGTTTACCATATTTCTCCTCAACACAAACAACTGGGTCACCTTCTTTAAACACTCCATCAACCCTCCTGATCCCAGGAGCCATGAGGTCAGCGCCTCTCAGCATAGCTTTAGCAGCACCCATATCGATAACTATTCGTGGCAAGAATAAGTCCCCTATCCTCAACAAGTACTTTAAATGAGGCAACCACAAATCCCCATATCTAAAGAACGCGGGGACACCATTAATAATAATGATCTCTTGATAGTTCTTCTCCTCAAAAACCTCTACCTCATCACTCTTCGAAAAACCTATACCAGGATAAATCCTCTTCAACTCCTCAAACAACTTCTTCTTCTCCTTCTTAGACAAAAACCTCCTAACACCCAAACCTAGACACCTCCACTAACACAATTATTCATCTTACCACGTAAATAGTAATTGTTTTATTGATAGATAACAATATATATTAACCCAGATATTAACCATTAAATAGCATAGACAGCCCCTAAACCAGTAAGGCTCCACAACCCCTCGTTGAGATCAACGAGAACACTCATGGATCGTGGAAGGTGGATAAGACTTGGCCGAAACAGCTCACAAGATATTATTAGAACACATCGGCAACATCGTACTCATAAAGCTTAAAGGAGAAAAAGAAGTTCGAGGAAAACTAAAAAGCTACGACCAACACCTCAACATAGTACTAGATGACGCAGAAGAAATAAGAGAAGACGGATCAACAAGAAAACTAGGAACAATAGTAATAAGAGGAGACACCGTAGTACTCATATCACCAATCGAGTAAACAACACACGAAATAATACAGAGAAAAAGGTG
>CAZWTS010000049.1:0-3283 GCA_964637085.1 uncultured Desulfurococcales archaeon
TATCTTCAAAGACTACAGCAACAGAGTATGAGACGACGCTAACACTCGGTACGTTAACACAACTTAATTTTCAAACATTATTCTAGTCTCTTAGTTTCGCAGGATACACTACAGTTTATAAGTTATTCCTCCTCCATTGTAGACTAGAGCCAAATAAGATATCGAATGGGTTTCACAATAGTATTTTCTCGTGGAATAGGTGTGTAGTATTGAGTGACCCCCTCCCAGGTTATACGGGCGAAGTTAGAAGTATCTTAGAGAGAGCTAGAGTCGTTGTAGGTGATAGAATTAGAGTTGTTAGAAACAGTGAGGTATTTGAAGGAATACTAATGCCCCGCGAAAAACTCTATCCTCGCCCAATAATAGTGTTGAAATTAGATAATGGATATAATATTGGCGTAAGAGTTACAGCAAATACTAGGATAGAGAAAATAGGTAGATTAGAAAAGAAAACACCACCGCAGCCCCCTGAGACTTCTAGGAGAACTGGTTATCCCTACGTTATTATCGCTAGTACTGGTGGTACAATAGCTAGTAGAGTAGACTATGAGACTGGTGCTGTTAAACCAGCTCTAACAAGTCGTGATCTAGCAGCACTAGTACCAGAGGTATTCGATATAGCTGATATAGATACTAGTATAATATTCAATATATTCAGTGAGAACCTTGAACCCAAGCACTGGGAACACATAGTTGAGAAGACAAGTAAGTTCATAGAGAAGGGATACGATGGAATAGTATTAACTCATGGAACAGATACAATGCATTACACGGCAGCAGCTCTCTCTTTTGCTCTCCAAGATCTTCCAGTACCAGTAGTACTAGTGGGCTCACAGAGAAGTAGTGATAGGCCAAGTAGTGATGCAGCCTTCAACCTCATATCATCTGTACTAGTAGCAGCGAAAGCGCCCTTCTCTGAAGTAGTAGTAGTAATGCATGGTGAAACTGGGGACACTTATGCTCTAGCTCATCGGGGAGTGAAGGTTAGGAAAATGCATACGAGTCGTAGAGACGCTTTTCAATCGATAAACGATATACCGTTAGCAAAAATATATCCGTACGATAAGAAAATATTATTGC
The DNA here is from genome assembly GCA_964637085.1 of uncultured Desulfurococcales archaeon. Classification (GTDB taxonomy): domain Archaea; phylum Thermoproteota; class Thermoprotei_A; order Sulfolobales; family WANQ01; genus JALWGO01. Next base: position 1,081 of record CAZWTS010000049.1, read on the forward strand.
TTAGAAACGATTATAGAAGACGCAATAAAAAACGTAGCTTAAGAATAGAAAATGGTTTCGACTCCAAGGTGGCTTTAATAAAATTCTATCCGAGTATAACAAGTGAAATAATAGACTTTTACGTAGATAAAGGCTACCATGGAATAGTATTAGAGGGTACTGGTCTCGGCCACTTCCCCGAGAGACTAGTAGAATCAATACGTAGGGCCGTAGAGGAAGGAGTAATAGTAGTAATGACTAGCCAGTGCCTTTTCGGGAGAATAAACATGCACGTATACAGTACTGGTAGAAAATACCTTGAAGCAGGCGTAATACCCGGTGAAGACATGCTACCCGAAGTAGCATATGTTAAACTAAGCTGGATTCTAGCCCGCACCCGCGACCCCATAGAAGTTAGGAGACTCATGTTAACGAATATCGTAGGAGAAATAACTCCTAGACATAACGTTCACTTATATCCAAGGTGGTATCATGGCGAGTAAGATTAAACTAGACTACGAAGCTCTAGGATTAAAGGTAGGCTTAGAAATACACCAGCAACTAGATACCAAGCATAAACTATTCTGCAGTTGTCCTACAAGACTAGTAGACGAAGACCACCAAGACGAATTCGAGCGCCGCCTAAGACCCACACAGAGTGAGCTCGGAGAAGTAGATATAGCAGCATTCTTTGAGTGGAAGCGGGGTAGAATATACCATTACGAGGCGCCCCGTACCAGTAGTTGCCTCGTAGAAGCAGATGAAGAACCACCTCATGAACTAGACCGTGAAGCACTAATAGTTTCAATGGCTATAGCAAAAGCATTACACTCTAACATAGTAGACGAAATCCACGTAATGAGGAAAATAGTAATCGACGGATCAAATACTACGGGATTTCAGAGAACGGCAATAGTCTCCCTAGGAGGTTACATAGAAGTAGATGGGAGAAAATACGGTATCCAAACTATATGCCTCGAAGAAGACGCAGCACGTAAAACAGGGGAAGAGGGGAGAAAGGTAAGGTATCGTTTAGATAGACTAGGTATACCCCTAGTAGAAATAGCAACAGCTCCCGATATGCATAGCCCAGAAGAAGTAGAGAAAGTAGCCCTAGCTATAGGTCAGCTTCTAAGACTAACCGGGAAGGTTAAGAGGGGTATAGGTACTATACGTCAAGATCTAAACATCTCTATAAGAGGCGGTGTGAAAACAGAAATAAAAGGAGTACAAAAACTAGAGCTCCTACCCAAAGTAGTGGAAAACGAAGTATTAAGACAGCTTAGACTACTAGAAATAAAGAAGGAATTGCATACTAGAAATGTAAGAGAAGAAGACCTAGCCTACGACTTCATAGATGTAACAGAATTATTCCGTGAAACAAAGAGTAAAGTCATAAGAAAAACTATTCTACGGGGAGGAAAAGTTCTCGCAGCAAAACTCCCAGGATTTAAAGGACTACTCGGAAAAGAGCTTCAACCCAACCGCCGCTTCGGAACAGAACTAGCAGACTATGCAAGGTTTTGGGGAGGAGTAGGAGGACTATTCCACAGCGACGAACTACCCAAGTACGGTATAAGTATGGAAGAAGTAAACAAGGTATACGAGAAACTAGGATTGAATCCCGAGAAAGACGCCTTCGTAATAATAGCCGACGAGGAGGAAAAAGCTAGAGAAGCACTAAAAGCAGTAATAGACCGCGCAAAACAAGCACTCCACGGAATACCCAAGGAAACCCGCGCAGCACTACCCGACGGGACAACCCGTTACATGAGACCCCAGCCCGGAGCAGCGAGAATGTATCCTGAAACCGATATACCACCAGTTGAAGTAACACAAGAACTCCTCCAAGAAGCAGAAAAACTAGTACCAGAACCACCGCACAAGAAACTCGAAAAACTAGTAAAACAACATGGACTCAGCAAGCAGTTAGCCCAACAAGTAATAAGAAGTATATACTTAGCACTCTACGAGGAACTAGTAGAAAAATACGGGAATAGAGTATCACCGACAATTATAGCAAACACACTTGTATCAACAATAAAAGCTCTACGAGGAGAAAAAATACCAGTAGAAAACCTAGAGGAACACCACATAGAAGAAACAATAAAAGCAGTAGCAGAAGGGAAAGCATCAAAAGAAGCGATCCCAGAAATACTAGCATACCTAGCAAGAAACCCCAACAAAACAGTAGAACAAGCAATAAAGGAGCTAGGAATAACAA
>CAZWTS010000050.1:0-9919 GCA_964637085.1 uncultured Desulfurococcales archaeon
ATAGAAAATTAGTTAGGCGGGAATAGTTTAGTTACGTGGGTATTATCAGTACTTATCTGTTATAACATGTTATAACAACATCTTTACGGTAATAAGCTTAGATTTAATTGCATGTACTTTTAAAGAATTACTATCGGAAATAGGTGATTCTATCGTGGGAAGTAGTATCAAGTTCTTGAGTATAATATTATTATCAATAATATTGCTATCAATATCAGTACCATTAACTTCAGCGGCAACACCAAAACCTTTAGATAAAATAGAATATTATGTGTACTCCGATGATAATAAGGGGCTTCTAGCATTACAAAAAGGAGACATCGACATATACGTACCGTCCAAGCCCTTAAGCGATGAGGAACTAAAATCTGCTGGTATCGACTTAACGCAAGTAAAAGTTGCTCGTGCTAGTGGTGGTATTGCAGTAATGTTACTGAATATATTGAGTGACGAAGATGAGCTAGGTAAACTAGGTATAGTAACAGATCCAGATGGAAAGAAGCATTTTAACCCCTTTGCTATTAGAGAGATAAGATATGCTATTAACTTACTAATTAACAGGAAGTATATTGCTGAAAAAGTTGTAGGAATAGCCTATCCAGCATTTGTTGCTTTATCTCCATCACTTCCATATTATTCTGCTATAGAGAAAACCATAGAGTCTATGGGCTTTAAGCCTGAGGGTAATGAGGAGATAGCCAAACAAATAATAGACAATACACTCACAAAAATAGCTGAAGAGCTAAAGAAGTATGGCTACGAACTATATAAGAAAAAGACCGAAGATGGCGAATTCTGGTATTTTAAAGCACCCGGACAGGATGAAGAAAGAGTAACTATAAATATTGCTACATGGTGGGAAAGCTACGTCTATCACTGTGGAGCAATGAGATACTTCGGCGAACAGTTAAAGAAAGTAGGATTTGACGCTAAAGTAACATGTACTCATGCAAGAAAGCTTAGGGATTCACAAGACTGGAGATACATGCACTGGCATATTTACACGTACAGAAGAGTTATAAGTGAAGACTTATTGAAAATATGGTTCATTGACGGAATGTACTGGACGTATTCTTCAGCAGCACTACCAACACAGATACGTGACCACTTACAAAAAATGAATGATACATTACAACCAAAGATAGATGAAGCAATCGAAAAACTCAGGTATGCAAAGACTATCGACGACCTAGTAAGAGGAGTTGAAGATGTAGTAAGACTAGTAATGAATCAATCCATAGTTATAGCATATGTTAACCCACTAAGAACAACTATAGTGAAAAACACAGTTCACGATCCAGTACTAGGGTGGGCTAGTAACATCTATAACCCATGGCTTTATAGGGCTGCGTGGACTGATACCGGGGTAATGAGAGTAGGATTCTTTAGTAGCGAAATGAATTTGTTAACACCACTTAATCCAACATTGGGTATGCATACACTATCAAGAACAATACTATTAATGCCAGTAGTTGATGTTGGAGTATTCCCTAATCCATTTACAGGTGAGTTGACACCGCTTAGAGTATCATGGAAGGTTGAAAACGCTAGTATACCCGGAACAGCATTATACTATGACCCCATTGATCATAAGTGGATTACAACGAGTGAAGCAGAAGCTAAAGGGCTATTAAATAAGACTAAAGTCGAGAAAGAGCATGTAGTAAAAGTTACATACAATTACGTACTAGGCAAGTGGCAGCATGGTAGAGAAATGACCCTCGCAGATATACTCTTATGGCTTGCGTGGAACCTAGACTGGGCTAACAATGCTAGTACTAATGATCCATGGTATTTCTCCAATAAGTACGAGCATCCGCTAGGACAAACACCTCAAGCTCTATCATGTATCTATGGTATCGATATAGTAAACGGCTCATCACTAGCACTATACACTAGTACAGATTGTGTGGGAACACCCGATCCCGATCTAGTTGCAGAAATGTTTATAGGAATGATAAATACCTGGGGGCCAAGAAGCCTCTGGCCATGGTTCCCCCCAGAGTTAATGATGGGTATAGGTTATCTGAGAATATATGGTGGGCCGGTAAGCGGTAAACAATACATCCTAGCTGGATCAGCAACCGAGAACATTGTTAGACTAGACCTTACTGATAGCAATAGTGTTGAAGACTTGAAGGCAGCATTAGAAAAAATAGCTAATGACGAATACATGCCACCATTTATTAAAGCGACACTGGATTTAGCTAACAAATACCCAGTAATAGGTAGACCCAACCTAGAGGATGGAGCAAAGAAACTAATAGACTTTGCCAACAAGTATGGTCATCTCGTTGTAAGTCAAGGAGCATATGTAATAACTGAACTTAAACCAGACAAAATAGTGTTCACTCGATTCGCCGACTACCCAGTAGGCCTACAACAACTAGACAATAGGTTGAAGGCCGCGAAACTGGTATTAAAGAGCATTGAACCTACAAACGTTATTGTACAAGCTGGTAAGAGTGCAGCCATAACAATAATGTTTGACGAACAAATAGTATTCCCTGAATCTATGGCTGGGACTAAGCCTGCTGAAGAAGCTTATGCGCTGGCACGTATATTAAAGAATGGTGAAGAAGTAGCTAAAGTGCAGGCAGAAAAAGAAGCCAATGGCAAATGGATAATTAGACTGGATCCATCATTGACGGAGAAGTTGGAGCCAGGCACCTATACAGTTGAAATAATCTATAGTATAACACCAGAGGCTCCGCCAAGTAAGACTACAATAACCCTGACTGTATTACCAAAGCCCTCAACAACAACGCCTACAACAACTAAGCCCTCTGGTACGACAACTACTCCGCCAACAACACCACCAGCTGGAACGACGACTGTAACATATACTAAAATGGAGACCGTCACCGAGACGGTTACTGAAACCTCTAAGGTTACACAGACAAATTGGGGTATCGTAGCTGGATTATTCATACTAGGATTAATAATAGGCTTAGCTGTGGGGTTTGCAATAAAGAAGAGGTAATATTATTGTAAATTTTATAAAAACTCTTTTTTAGGTTTTAAATAATGACATTTTTTCATTATCTAACGGGTCTCCTAATATTTTATGATGTACCAAGTATAGTAGGTAGAAGGTCATGGGGCTTGCAACGTACGTGCTAGGAAGGATAGCCAATGCTATAATGGTTATCCTAATAGCTACAATAATCTGTTCTATGGTCTTTAACGCATTAATGGAGATCAACGTTACGCAGAGAATAAGTATGATGGTTGAAGAGGAATTACAGAAAGCTAGTGGACGTGGCGGTTTAGAGGGAATGCTTGATTATGTGAGATTTCATGCTTCAGATATGCGTGAATTCAATATAGTAGTTGAAGTGAAAAATAAACAGTATTATTGTAGCGACATATTCACTAATAATACATTACTGTCGAAGTTAAAGGAGGAGAATGTAGACTTAGAAGGAGTTGCACGTGATTGTATAGAAAAATATGTAATTGAGAGAGAAAAACATGTATGGGGTCTGGATAAACCATACGTATTAAGAGTTCTTCTCTACACATATAAGACTATAACGTTTAATCTTGGCCGACCCCTAGGAGACTATAAACAATTCGGTGAGTATGACAGCACATTCTCGTTACTCATACAAGCTATGGCTCGTTCGATGATGTTATTTACTATAGCTTATGCGATAAATATGACCATAGCCATATACTTAGGGTTGAACATGGCTAGAAACACTGGTGGGCTATTAGATCGTGTAGTCTCCATTGCAGGTATGACTGCTCACTCCTTTCCATTATACTGGGTTGGACTACTCATGATCCTGATTTTCTCAGCTAAATTAAACATATTTCCAAGTCGTGCATGGGAATCACCACCAGATATTATAGCATCGAATACCTTACAATTAGCCTGGTGGTGGGGTTATCATTTAACTCTGCCTATACTTACAATAGTATTAATTGCCGTAGGTCCAACAGCTTATGTTGTACGTAATATGGTTTTAAATGTTATGCAGGAAGATTTCGTACAAGTAGCTAGGGCTAAAGGATTACCGGAAAAATATGTGCTCTATAAACATATTCTACGAGCAGCTAGTCCGCCAATAGTTACATCAATATTACTGGGACTAGTGAATACATTCTTTGGCGCAATTATAAGCGAGAGAGTATTTCAATGGCCAGGCATGGGGACACTATATTGGTTATCGATAACGTCAGGCGATATTGTTGTTTTAATGGGATTAAATTATATGTTTATACTTCTATTCGTTTCAATAAAAATACTACTCGACCTTATCTATTGCGCTCTTGACCCCAGAATAAGGACAGAGAAGGGTGGATAGAAGTGAGCAGAGAGCGCTCCATAAAACTATTCAAAACGAAATTTCATGAAATTTGGCTAGAGTTTAAGCGCACGAAAATAGGAATAGTAGGTCTAGTTATGCTTGGAATCCTTGTATTCATGGCTGTAATACCGTGGTTTACACTAGATCCTCAAACCTACGAGAAATGGTACATGAATCCTAAATGGGATCTCAATCCTAGGCTTGCTCCACCAGAGTGGATTAACTGGTTCGTGGATCTAAAATATACGCCCAAGGAAGTATTAATGCCAGTGAAAACTGAGCCATTATACAAGTATATGGCTGAGAAACTAGGTTATCCTGAACCAGAAGCACTTAAACCGATGTTTAAGGGATTCGTATATATTTTCGATTATGATTATCAATGGGATATACCGACGAAGGATATAGTGGTAATAGTTCAGGGAATAAATGAAAGCGTAAAAATAGGTATTGATGTGATTAGGCCTCCGCAGCCGAGAATAAATGAGTCTGATAGATATTTAGAGAACATTATTTACAAGGACTATACACCTACCACTAAGAATGAAATAAGAGTATTCTTTGACGGACTAAAGGAGTCTGAAAGCATTTTAGAGAAACTAAAATACACGTTAATATCAAAATATGATACTAATGCTAGTTTAACAGAAATATCAACAACTACTGTAGACCCCATACAATTATTATTTAGTGAAGCTGGTCCCGGAATGAGTCTTGGTAAAACACCCCCCCTTAAGGGACTATATGAGTTTATTGTTAAAGTAGAAGGAAATATTACAACTCCGCCAAACGTGACAATGGTTATTGTAGGTAGTTGTTATGGATTATTAGGAACAGATAAAATGGGTAGAGACCTATTTGCCGGAATACTATGGGGTACACATATTGCTCTCTTAATGGGGTTAACCTATGCTTTTGCAGTAACATTTCTAGGATTACTTTATGGCACCATTAGTGGTTATTTTGGCGGTAAAATAGACTCGGCGATGCAGAGAATTGTTGAGATAATGTACTCTATACCAGCTTTCGCATTCGTAATACTATTAGTCTACATGTTTCAAACCCTGTATGGTCAAGTAAATATATGGATCATAATAGGGGTATACATTATCTTTGGCTGGCCATATATGTCAATGGTAATAAGAAGTATGACTATGCAGATAAAAGCACAACCATATATTGAGGCAGCGAAAGCTGTGGGGGCTACCACTAAGAGAATATTATTTCGTCACGTAATGCCACAGATGATACCCTATGCTTTCGCAATGATGGTACTAACAATACCTAATGCCATAATGATTGAGGCCGCATTAAATGTTTTAGGCTTAGGTAATCCGTGGATACCTTCATGGGGTAGAATCCTTGCTTCAGCGATAGATGAAGGAACCATAACTGCTTGGTGGTGGTATGTACCCCCAGGGCTAATGATAGCATTTACTGGTATAACATTTGTATTCATAGGAAACGCTCTCGAGATAACATTGAATCCAAGGCTAAAGAGGATGTAGGATGAGTATGCTAGAACAAAGGAAAGTAACTAAAGTAGGCTATGGCACTATAGCGATAACTATTCCAAAGAAATGGGCGGAGAAACTTAATATAAAGCCTGGATCCACTGTAACTTTGTTGTTTGATGAAAACACCCAGACGATAATGATAAAAAAGAATAATCCATCAGAAACTGAGGACAACGTATTAATAGAATATAGTGATGTAGAGGAGCTTTTATACAAGGTAAAAGGAGGTTACATGAGCGGTATAGATAAAATAGTAGTATTTGATAAGAACAACGTAAAAGATAATAAAATAAATCAATTAGTTGAAGAACTGCCTGGTTTACTCATACTTTCCGATACTGAGCATACTATTATACGTATAGCATTACTCGATGATATAATAGATATAGACGATATTATAAGGAGGATAAAAAACATAATATTAGCAACATTTAACAATATAATAGAATATCTTAAGGGAGATGAGAAGGAATTAATTAATGAAATATCGACTCTCTATGAAGAAATAGATAAAATGTATCTCTTAGGTCTAAGATATTTAAATAGAACAAATAAACAACCTGCAAATAAGGTACAGATTACAAAGAACTACATATACCTGGCAATAATACTAGAGAAGCTAAAAAACATAGAAAGAATCCTTTATAGAATAACAGAAACAGTATCAAAAAACAGTATGAAAGAAGAAATTATCCGTAGCCATATTGAGGTACTTGAAGAAAGTAAATGTTTCCTTATAAATGTAATGGAGATTCTGAGAACCCATAATACTTTCAAAATAAGAACTGCTGTAAAGTATTGGAGACATGTAAATGAGATAGTTAGAAAAATACAGGAAATGGAGAAGACTCGAGAATTAGGATTCATGGTAGAGGAGTTAAATAACGCTATCAATAGCTTACTAGAAGCGGTAATAGCATATCATTTTAGTTCTAAAGGATAGTTAGAAAAATCCTCTGTTATATTAATGTTTCAATGTTTTCTAATCTTAACATCGAATAATCTATCAATAACGTGCACATTATTTTTCAATGCTAGTATTCTATTAGGGTAATACTCCTTATCTAATAGGAAGAGAGTTGTTCGTGAATATTTTTGCGGCATCGCTACCTCTATAGCATTGTTTCTACGCACATATCTTATTTCATGATATTCGAGTACTTTAGAGGCTTCTTCCAGTTCTTTTCCTTCAATTATATATTTTGAACCAAATGTTTCCCCTATTACTTTATCGTATTTTTTATCTGCTTCCTTCGCTTTTTCTATGAGATCTATATTGTCTATTGTAAATCTAAGTGTGGAAGCTATTGTTTCTATATGGGCATTAATCCTCTCATACAAGAGAAATCTCCCCAGACCCACACCCCAGGTTTCTACAAGTATTTTAGGTATACCTTCTATTGGAAAATGGGTTCCAAGGTAAATTGGTGGAAGTACTGCAAGCCCATTTCCAGCTCTAATTATTTTAGTCGGCCAACCAGTTACATTTAAAATGGTGTCCCTTATTTTTTGTGCAAGCATGTAAGAGACGTATGTTATTTCAGTTGAAACACCTAAGTATGGAGTATCAGTTATATAGGCATTAAATCCCTCGGTTTCATGAGCCCATTTCGGTGGTGAGCCTCCTTGGGCGTAAAATTCATGGAGATCTAAGATTACATGTGGATCAATGGTATTTATTAGTTTATGTATGGTTCTTGTAGCATTATGCTTGAGTAAAAGCCAATCTCTATTTATATCTACTAGAAGACTTGTTAGCCTCGCTTTTATACATTCGCATTTCCAGTCAGGGGCATTGCAGTCTTCTAAACATTTTTTCAAGTGAGCAAAACCGTCAGGGTTTACTAATGGTACAATAGTTATATGGCACTCGTTAAATGCTTCTCTTCTGGATATAGTATCAGATAATTCATTACCTAATAGCTTATACATAAACATTATTGATGCTAAAATAGGTGCTGGCTCGCTACCATGTTGTCCAGCTATCACAACTATTTTCTTGTTACCCCTACCATACTCGAGTGCATAGATGGGTTTGTTGCCCTCGCTTCTAGTTAATTCTACTACCCTTACACCGTATTCCTCTAGTCTTTTTATAGCATTAAATACTTCTTCGATCAATGGTATTTTCTCGTAGAATTCTTTTATTGTCAAAGTGAGCTACCGCTTATGATTAAACATGTAGAGGGTATTTCAACTTTTTCTAATAATATACTTACGTATACTAATCTTTACTAAAAGTTAGTATGATTGAAATATCTCTAACTACTAGGTGTCTTTTTCTTATCAACTAAAAGCCTAGTGTAACGTGAAACAGCTATATCAGTGATATCTTCAGCAAGAGCTGCTATTAGATCTAATTCACTTAAAACACCTTGTATTGGTACTGCTGCATCTCGTCGGAGAGATCTTATCATTTGTCTAAGCTCTCTCCTCCGCTCAAGAACCTTACATGCCATTTTAATATTTGCTCGTCTATATGCTGCTAATGCATCAAATATTATTTTCCTAGATAGCCTAAATAATTCTACTAGTTTGCTTTGCATGCCATTAAATCCGGAGTCGAGTAGTATACGAGTGCTTCTATCAAGTGCATCACCTACGTGTTCTATTGCTCTTATTAGTAGGGCTGAATCTATTAGCTCCTTAGCTAATCCTAGATCTCCTTCAAGCAGTCTTGTTATAATACTTCTTTTCGCAAGCCTTAGTCCTAGGAAGAATAATCTATCAAGTTCATCATCACTCTTTAATAGTTCACTGGCACTTTTTTCATCATTCTTCTCGATGAATTCTTCAATATAATCGTACATCGTTTCTAGTACTTTAATCATTCTATTGACTACTTCTTCGAAGCCTATTATGCTTTCAGAAATAGCTATTTTTACAATAACTTTATTGTCTTCTCCTTCGACAATTACAACACCTGGTAGTTTTGATGAAACCTCGCTTACAAGAACAGTATTTGAAGGTAATTCCAAGACTATTGTATCATGGCCCTCGATATAGCATCCACTAATACACTTATCTATTATTGTACCACATTCACCTATTTTTAATGATGCTTCTAAAGAAACATCACGCTTTACTCCTAGTTTACGCGGTCTTATGTATATTATACCTGATTTATCAAATAATATATCAACACTACTTCCAGGTTTAAGACCCAAGAGATTAGCCCATTTCTTTGGAATAGTTATCGCATAAGATTTTTCTCCTACTCTTATTATTTTTCTAGTTTCTATCCAAGACAATGTATACACCAGCTTGTCTGTTAGATACTTAGGAATAGTTGGTAAAATAAGTAACTTTTAATGGTAGAACGAGGAGATCCTATATTTGTAAGTAAGTTACTTATAATCTGCTAATAGTATTGTAGAACTATATTATTACTTAACCCCGTATAGTAAGTAGTAGCTTGAGCTAAGGGTATAGGCTGTGATAGTTGTTGGACTTGATTGCGGTGCTACCAGTACTAAGGGTCTCGTACTAGGAGATAATAAGAAACTAGCGTATTGTGTTTCGGGACCCGCTAATCCTACATCTACACCTCGTCAAGTAGTTAAGAAAAATATTCTTGAATGTCTAAATATTCTTCGTCAAAGAGTTAATGTGTTAAAATTTGATTTCGTAGCACTTTCTGTAGCTAGTACGGGCGAGGGTGCGTGGAGGGACTTCTATAAAAGAATAATTGTTGATGGAGGATTTAGCGATAAAGTATATGTTTACGAAGATTATATAGTGGCACATTATTCATGTTTTAAGGGTTCTCCTGGCATAGTATATATTGCTGGTACTGGTAGTTCAACATATATTATTGATGAAAAAGGATTCGAAGCCAAGATAGGAGGCTGGGGTCACCTAGTAGGTGATGAAGGTAGCGGTTACTATGTGGGTTCTGAGGGTATTAAGGCGGCGCTTAAATATCTAGATTATAGAGGTGAATTTACAACACTAAGTATTCGATTATTTGATTATCTAGGTATAGAGGACTTACGAGACATAGTACGTAAAATATATACTCATCCATCACCGAAAGAATTGATAGCGGGATTTGCAAAAATAGTCGTTAATGAGGCACGAAAAGGC
>CAZWTS010000051.1:0-5800 GCA_964637085.1 uncultured Desulfurococcales archaeon
ATATATTATTATGCCGGAGAATAGGCTAGTAGTAGGTAATGGTCAATTAATTGGAGGTACAGGGTTTGCACGAATATTAGCACAAGCAATAGGATTTTACGCGGCTAAGAACTTAGGCTACGAGCTGTTATTAGTGCATACTTCAACAATAATACCCGGTAACGAGTTGAGGAAGAATATGGAGGGTAAGAAAATAATTGCAATAGGACCACAATTACTCTATAATATTGTAACCGATATAATAGATAAACAAAATACGTTCAATATAGTAATTGAAGGGAATAAAATAAGCATCAATAGATTAAAAGAAATACTAGAATTACTTGAACAAAAGAGACAAGTTTAAAAAACTGTGAAAATCCAAGAAATCTAGCGTGTAGAGAGGCTCCTAACAAGACCTGGGCCCGTAGCTCAGCCTGGTAGAGCGGCGGGCTCTTAACCCGTAGACCGTCTACCAGGGAGAGCCTGGCTCCGATCTGTTGGACGGGCGGAAGTCCCGGGTTCAAATCCCGGCGGGCCCGCCACACATACAATATTATTACTAATTCTACCGTAATGCTTGTAAGCTGAGAAGAATCCTTGTTGATTCTAGGAGAGAGGTAAGAATTGTGGGTTTAGAGGAACTAGAAGTAGTACCCGGAGTATTAATACCTGGGCCCTTTCCGGTAGTATACATAAGGAATTCTAAGACACTAGTCTTCGCAGACGCTCATCTAGGTTTTGAAGAAGAAATGGCTAGTCACGGGTTGTTCTTACCACGAATACAGAAGAAGAAGCTTTTAGAGATATTAGAAAAGGTTTTCAGTATTGTTGATATTGAACAGATTGTTATTGCTGGCGACCTGAAACACCAGTTCGGACAGCTTGGAAGAATTGAACGAAGAGAATTATTCGATGTTCTCGACTTCTTATCTCAACGTGTTTCGAGAGTAACTATTGTAAGAGGTAATCACGACAACTATTTGCCTTTAGTTTTACGTAGATATAGTAATGTTAACTTAATAGAAGACTACGTGGTTGTAGAAGACATACTTATATTACATGGACATAGGGATGTTTTACCAGAGGATACTAGCAGTTATAAATTAATAATAATGGGACATGAACATCCAAGTCTAGGTTTACGAGATAAACTAGGATACCTCATAAAGTATCCATGTTTTCTCCATACAAGGCTTAAGGATACTAATACTAGTCTTCTAATACTACCTGCTATAGGCGCCTATCAAACCGGGACGTCTATAAGCCTAGAACCTTCAGCTTATCTATCACCTATTATGAGGAATAGAGCAGTACTAGGAGAATCCAAACCCATAGTCTATGACAGTGAGCTGGGATTACTTGAATTCCCTAAGCTGGAAACACTTTTTGAGGTTCTAAATGAAACCGTTACATAGAGATTATTATAGGGGAGGGCTTTTAAGGAGCCCCGTTTAAAAACTTATGTAGTGCTTAAAAAGAGGTGCGGTCTTGGTGTCCCAGCTTGTACTAGAGCGTGAGCCATCAATAAAAATAGAGAACATTGTTGCAACAGTAACATTAGATCAAACGCTTGATTTATACGCTATTGAGCGAAGCATACCAACAGTAGAATATAATCCAGACCAGTTCCCGGGCTTGATCTTTAGACTAGATAGCCCTAAGGTAACAGCACTAATATTCAAGTCTGGTAAAATGGTTGTGACTGGAGCCAAGAGTACTCTAGAACTCATACGTGCGGTCAAGAAAATCATTAGGACGCTACGTAAGAAGGGGATAGTTATAACTGGTAAACCAAAAATCCAAATTCAAAATATTGTAGCATCTGCGAACCTATACGTTGAAGTAAACCTTGAGAAAGCGGCTTTCCTATTAGAGGACAATATGTATGAGCCAGAACAATTTCCAGGCCTAATATATCGTATGTCAGATCCCCAAGTAGTCTTACTAATATTCAGTAGTGGTAAAATGGTTATAACTGGAGCAAAAAGCGAAGACGAGGTAAGAGAAGCAGTATACAAGATATATCAGAAACTAAAGGAACTAGGTTGTATAAGAAGACATATTAGAGAAGAAGAATACATGTCTGGTATCGCCTAAACATAGTTGTTTTTACCCTTTATTTTTCCCTAAAACCTAGACTATAATTATAAAAAGCTGAAACCTCAATCATTACTAGATAGTCTTAGACTGAATCATAGTTATTAGCGGTCAGTGTGAGATAGGAATCTCATCCCTCCCTAGTCGATGGCTGCCCACGTCTTCATCCCAGTATGTAGAGGTGTATATAGGCTTATGAGTCTTGTGGAGGGCACCATAGTAGTAATGGATCTCGATAGGTTCAGTGAACTCGTTGAGAAGAAGAGCTGGAGCGAGTACAAACCGAATATTATTACTGGGACCCTAACAAGTCTAATAGAATGGTTCGTCTCTAAATGGCGTGCGGTAGTAGTATTCGGTCTCGACGAGGAGAGGGGTACAGAGGAAGTGGTTCTAGAAATACCAGGAGTAGAACCAGAGGAACTTAGGGAAGACCTTGAACATATTAGGAGGAGGATAGAGGAGCTTGGAGCATCTATAACTATTGTAGCCGTTAAGGGATATGTCGGATTAAAGCCAGCCAAAAATAGACGTAACGCCTATTATGGAACGCCCTCAAGGGCGCTAGCCCATAAATTGTTGAAGAAGGCTAAGCGGCGTGGGGGAAACATTGTAGTAATACAATAGTTAAGTATTTATACAGTACATCTACTTGATAGTGAAATGTGTTATGAGAGAAAGGAGTCATCTCAAATACTAGGTTTAGGAGAAAACTATGTCTAGTAAAAAAGAGAAATTAGCACCATGGATACCTTCAACTAAGGAGGTAATTGTAGAGGCACTACGTATAGCTAATGTAGGGGATCGTGACATACTATATGATTTGGGTGCGGGCGACGGCAGAGTAGCTATTATTGCTGCTAGAGACTTTGGTGCGAGATGTGTTGCAGTAGAAATAGATGAACGGTTATGCGGTATCATTTATTCGACCGCAAAATATTATGGTCTTCTGGATAAAATAGAAATACTATGTAAAGACTTCTTATCTGTAAACATGAGTAATGCAACCATAGTGTACATGTACTTATACCGTACAATAAATGAAATGTTGGCTGGGAAACTAGAAAGAGAACTAGGCTTAGGTGCTAGAATAGTGACTATAGACTTCCCAATACCGGGGTGGCAACCAGTAAGAATTAAACGCATCGTTGATAGAACGGGGCTTGCACGGTCTATATTCTTCTATATAATTGGTATTAGTAATCCTAAAGCACTTATAAAACGTATATCCCCGCTAACTAGAGGGTTATTGGAACGTATGGGTATAGCGAGTAGTCTAGGTGGCCGAGGAATTGAAAATACCAGCAATAAAGCCACGTAGACTAGTATGGGTGAACGAGGAAATACCACTTCTCGGACACATAGCGTTCGGAATAGTTGACAGAGGAACCAATATAATACAAGTTAGACCTACTACGCTCTGTCATTTAAACTGCATATATTGTAGTGTTGATGCTGGCCCCCTTTCTAAACACCGGTTAACGGAATATATGGTTAAATTAGACTGGCTTATAGACTGGGTTAAGTATATTGTAAAATATAAATCGATAGATGATATAGAGGCATTAATAGATGGTGTAGGAGAACCACTAACATATCCTCACATAGTTGAACTAGTGCAAGAGTTAAAAGATATACGTGGGATAAGAGTGGTTGCTCTTCAGACTAGAGGTTATCTTTTAACAAGAGAATTGGTTGATGAGTTAGATGAAGTAGGTTTAGATAGAATAAATTTGAGTATAGATACTCTTGATCTCGATAAGGCTAAGTATATGCAAGGTTCCCAATGGTTTAATGTGTTAGAGGTAAAGGAGATAGCGGAATACATTCTATCAAATACTGGTATAGATGTCCACATAGCTCCAGTATGGGTTCCAGGGATAAATGATAGTGATATAGAAGAAATAATAGAATGGGCTAAAAAGATAGGTGCTGGAAAAAAGTGGCCAGCATTAGGTATACAGAAATACCTAGTACACCGTTATGGCAGGAAGCCACGTGGAATAAAGCCATTGCCGTGGAAAGATTTCTGGAGAAAACTCCGCGAACTAGAACGTAAACATAGTATAAAATTAATACATAATCTAAGTGCATTCAATTTCCATAAAGCACCTAGTCCTCAACCTCCCTATAAGGTTGGGGAAACCATAAAAGTAAGGGTAGTAGAAGAAGGCTGGCTCAAGGGGGAAAAACTGGGGGTCCCTCAACACAATGACAGGGTAATAACTATCGTGCGGGCCTCAGACATGCCATTAGGTGCTAGGATAAGGGTAAGGATAATAGAGAATAAGAATAACATATTCATAGCCAGACCTATTCCGTAAACAGAGAAGAGGGTATTAGAGTTGACTCATCCGTGGCTAGTACTAGTATTCGGAATAATAATGGGTGGGTTCCTAGGTTATATGTCGTCCCCTATATTAAGTCAAGACGTTAGAGGATATGTTATCATAGTAGCAATAGTATTGATGTTTATTCTCGGTAGGGTATCCTCGCCTCGGAGGACTCGGAGAATGCCCCCAGCTAGGGTATCGTTGCTAAATTTCCTAAGCGGCCTCGTATTTGGATACGGTATAGTACTACTATTAGTATACGCTGCATCAGGGTAATATCATTTTAATACATCTTAAACTCTTCAATTATATTGATGACAATATATGCTAGTATTATTTAGTTTAATATAAATCGAAGCAATAGAGGGCTTTATAAATGGTTTATAGTCCTAGAGATAAAACTTAAATAGAGTCTCCTAAGTCTAAGTATTTGAGGACTAAGTGTATTTAAAGTGGGTGTAGAATATGAATTTAAAACTAATAGGAATTCTATCTCTACTACTAATAATACTACCAGCATTCGCTGTATTCGCTCAGGCACAACAAGTAGTTAAGGGCCCTCCACTAGACACTATAGTATACACTGTTAGAACAACAATAGACAGAGGAGTACTAGACGTAGCCGACGGTAAGATAGATGCATTCCTATGGACTGTATCTCCAAGAGACCTCAAGCAAATACCCGTAGACCTAGCAAAACTCAAGCTAATACCATCATCAAGCTCATTAAACGCACTATTATTCAACCCGTACAGTGATGAAGATGAGGCTGGAAAGTGGGGTGTAGCAACAGATATCGACGATGGAACAAAGCACTTCAACCCATTCGCAGTTAGAGAGATAAGATTTGCCATGAACTGGCTAATCAATAGAAGGTACATAATCGACAACATAATGGCTGGCGGAGCCAACCCAATGTACTGCCCCATAGGTCCAAGCCACCCAGCATACCCACAGATAGAGCCAGCACTCAAGGAACTAGGCTTAACTGATACTGGCGATGAAGCGAAAGCAATACAAATGATAACAAATGCACTACAAAACGCTTCACAGAACCTAGAAGCACTAGGATACAAGTTATACAAGGGAGACGATGGATTCTGGCACTTCCAGGCACCAGGTCAGGACGATGAAGTAGTAACAATAACTTTCCTAATAAGAATTGAAGACGAGAGAAGAGACATAGGCCACTACGTAGCAGACCAAATAGAAAAAGCAGGCATAAAAGTCAATCGTATGGAGATTGAGAGAGGACAAGTATTCGCTCTAGTATACGGTAAGGATGCACGAACACTAGACTGGCACATCTACACTGAGGGATGGATAAGCACAGCTGAGAGCCCATGGATTGAAGGAGACCTAGCATGGTACTACAGCCAGTGGGGTGG
>CAZWTS010000052.1:0-23297 GCA_964637085.1 uncultured Desulfurococcales archaeon
TATTTATTTCACCTAGATAAAATGTTCCAGGCGCTACTTGTAGAGGTGTTCGTAAGAGAATGAAGCGCACATTGTATTTTTCCAGTAGTGTTCGCGTATACGGTATTCCTATATCAAGGCTTTGTCTCTTCTCGTCTATATAGAGGCTGGGTTTAAAGAGCCACGGATGCGCAACCACTATCGGCCTCCTATTATTCTCATAGAGGCTTTTAGCAACATACAGTAAACCACCCGTATGGTCGTAATGGCGATGGCTTAATATTATTGCCTTAATTGATTCTAAGTTTATGCCAAGCACTCTACTATTATGTTCTAGAACTCTATCACTTTGACCAGTATCAAAGAGTATATCGTTTAAACCATTATCGGTGTAGAGTCTTATATGAATGGATAAACCATGTTCTCCTAGAAAGCGTGAAGTACTAGAGTAATCGTCTACTAGAATAGTGAATACAGCTTTATAGGGTTTCATATCGACCACCATAGTTATTATCGATTAAAACTTAATTTATTATTTACTGCTATATTTTTATTCCCAATAATATCAATACAACCACTATTAGTGGTAATGTCATTAATATTAGAGATAAGATTAATTTGCGTAGTAGAGATCCAGAGGCACCAGCTACTTTTATGTATATTAACTTGTTTAGTATTGCAGATGATGTTGCTAATATTGCTGATGCGAGTGCTATTTGACTACTTATCCTTCCCGTTATTTGCAGAGTGCTTGCTGTAAAGATAGTTGCCTCGGCGCTTACGAGGCCTCCAGCAATACTTGATACAAGAACTCCTATTTCGCCTGCAATATTTGATGCAATAGTTGTTGCTAATAATACTATTATGAATACTAACAATGCTTTCAATGCTATTGAATAACTCACTGGTTTTTCTATGGTTAAGCCCTCCTGTATAGTTTCATGTTCTTTTCCTCTAGCTATCTTTCTAAAAGATAAAATTGATATTCCTATAAGTATAGTTAGGAGAAAACCAGTAATAGTTAATAATAGCTCCATTCCAAGGATTTCGGGAGGTGCTACTAGAACTGTTAAACCTAGGATTAGGAATAGGTTTCTTAGAACCATTGCTGTTATAGCCGCAATTGATCCCTTTATTATATCGCTTTCTCTATGAATGCGTAATCCAAGCCTGGTTATACTTATTACTGTAGCTTCACTATGTACTAGGCCGCCAAAAAACGCAAAGTAAGTTAGAGCTTTGGGACCTAATGCTTTGACTAATATGTAGCCTACATAAGATAATATTAGTATTATGACAAAGAACCCGTATAAGACTCTTAGGTTAATAACATGTAGCCATGGATCAGTAATATCTACTGCAAGGAACGGGCCAAGTAAGAATACTATTATGCCTATTTCGAGCGCAGATAATAGTTCTTCATACGTTAGTATCTTTACTGCTTCTTCTATACGTAGTTTTACAGCGAGCATAAATGTTACGAGAACGCTTGCCGCAATACTTTCGAGAAACAATCCTAAACCTATGCCTACACCAATAGAATAGGCTAGAGCAAGAGCCACAAGAGTAGTTATACCAGGTTCTCGGAGAACTATGAGCCTATAATAGCTATACATTCCTATTACTAGTATTGACAAAACCGTCATGCCCAGCGATATAGAAGAAGCTATAGTCTCGCCTAACCCGTTAATAGTCTTTAAAGCATATAGTGGAACCGTTATGGTTAGCGAGCCAAGTAATGCCATGAAACCAAAACTACGTACACCTGGAGGTGTAGCATACTCGGATTCTTCTCTACTTAGAGTACGCTTTGCTTTCTCTCTTTCCAGACCTATAAGAGCACCCGCAAGAAAACTTACAATAATCTTAACCAGTATATCCCACTCGGCTTGAAGACCAGGCAGCGTTGGCACAGCATTATCCCCTCTTATAAGAAATATCATATCGTACTTTACCGTTAACTCGGAGAAAAAGAAGGTAACACCATACTATAAAAATACTTCCATTTAACTAATCTGCGCTGCGTACACTACTAGTACTTACTGGTTACGCCCGGTTTGACGGTGTGCTGGGTGGGGTATTATTGGATAGGGTAGATATTCGACGCCTGGTCTATTAACTGGTGCTTGAGGGTATAGTTCCATTAACTCGTATATTTCTGGTGGTATCTCTGTCTTAACTGGTAACCCCATTCTAATAGCGTCTTCAGCAGTAATCGGGTAGTCATGGGTCCATTTACCTTCAGTTAATAGTTTTGCTAGTTCTTCTGCTTTTTCTTTGGGCATTTTACCGTCAAGTAATCTCACAATAAATTCTTGTACTTCTTTTATTGCTTTTTCAGCAACATCAGCCATAACTAGCAGGTGGTCAGAAGCTTTCTCACCTTTAAGTTTGGCAACTTTTAGGATAGAGGGGGCGGGAGCCATTATCCCTTGCCCCATACTTAACTGAGGATCGAGTGGGCCGAGAACAGCTTCAGGACTCATCCATATTTCATCCGCTGCTAATGATATTAGGGTACCACCACTCATAGCGTAATGCGGTACAATTACGATCTTTTTCGCGGGATGTTTTTTCAACGCCATTGCTATCTGAGCAGCTGCCAATACTAGGCCTCCGGGAGTATGTAATACTAATGCTATAGGTCTATCTGGAGGCGTTGTCCTAATAGCCCTTATTACGGCCTCTGAATCATCTATATCAATGAACCTATATACTGGTATGCCGAAGAATCCCACTTTTTCTTGTCTATGAATCAACGTTATTAGCCTAAACCCGTATTTCCTTTCTATAGCACTTATTAGCCTTAAACGCGCTGATTTCAGTGAATGGAATTGCAGCGACGGCGAGAACAATACTATGAACAGTATTATCCAGAACAATAGCCCTATTATTGATCCCGGATCTATCTGCATACCTACGATGTCTTGTATTTCCATAGACTCTTACACCACAGTTAGGTTACAATTTCTATGATAAATTAATTTTTTCATAATGAGTCCTTTAACTATAATTACCCTAAAGTAAAATATAGTTGTAGAGAAAAAGGGATCAATTTAGATAGGCTTACCTTCATCATTTAACGATAATATATAAAGAGTTTCGGCATCTATAACAGTGAAGATATGTGAATCTCCCTCCTTATAATATACTATTGGTTTACCAAGAAGTCTCGAAATTCTTAATAGTTCCTTAAAGTCCTTAACCAATACCTTCCTACTACTCGCAGTGATTTTTGATGCCTTAATTATGATGTTATCATATTTCCTTATGAATGATTCAACGACATTTGTAAAGGTTCTCTCTCTTGTAATCATCATAAGTATTATGGATGCTACACCAACAAGTATTAACCCATAACTTATATACCTGAGATTTTGTACAGTTATCGCCAGCCCTAATATAGACATCGTTGATGCTACAATTTCTTTATCGGTTTTCTTGTAACTATCCGTAAAGTTTAGTTTATCATATAATATTTTATTTCTTTGGAAATCTAGTTTCAATATAAGTTTAGGCTCAATCATTCTATCAATTATTCCTTTAGATATACGTGTACTTAGTTTTATTAGAGGGTCTATTTCTATATCATATTCTAATGATGAAGAGCCTATTTCTTTACGTATGTTACTTATAATATCTCTTATCTCCGTAATGTTTATCGTAAAATTGATTTCTTCATTAGTTGAATTGATAACATATGTTTTATTGTACAATAGTATACTCCAACCTTCGGGTTCTATTAGACGTATTCGAAGCTCTAATAATCCCTTATTATTTATTATTGAATCGTGTTTTACATCTACATTAAAGTTTATTGAGAAGTTTAGGCTCTTAGTTAAGGGTATATACAAGGGTTCGTCCATACCAATAGTTTCTCTATTATAATATATTATTGATTTATTTACTTCTGCAACATATCTATATGTAGTGTTATAATTGAGTTCAAAGGTTTTCTTCTCTATTATTCTATATGGACTACTGCTATGCGATATTATCACCAATGGTACACCTACAATTAATGAAATAGCCATTAGTACTATTAGACTTATTCTAAAGTATTTATTCATGTATTCAAACCCCATATGAAGTGTTTTCCTATTCTCCCTCTCATTAGGGATAAGAAGACGTAGAGTAGAAATACGCCTACAATAAAACTCGGTATGATATATGGATGATTCACCATAATGTATTGAAATCCTAGTATGATTAATCCTACTTTCGGAATAACATATATGATTTCGCCTAAGAACATTTTATCTGTAACTAGCTCTGGATCAGCTTCCTTATTTGCATCTCCTTTAGTTTTAATATATATTTTATTTGACTCATTTAGAATTTCGACTACGCGGTGAACTACTATTCTATTACTTATTGTATAAGCTATTACATCACCTATATGTACACTATCTATACTGGTAGATTTCATTAATACTATATCACCTATATTTATATTGGGTTCCATGCTACCCGATGCTATTACAAAGGGTTTAAAACTACCAACCATTATGATGACTAAGATCATGACTACAACAATATATGTCAGTATACCAGCGATTTTTCTAGTAATAGATGTTCTTTTCAATTCGACTTTAGGTATACCTATCTCTCCTAGTAAAGCTATAGAGAGCATTAGAAGTCCTAGATATAATGAAGTGTAAACTATGCCTTCTATAAACCATTGTATATTAGGTAGGACTGGCGCGATAAATACAAATATCTTTGAAATCAATGAAAACGAAACAGTATTCCATACTCCAGCATTTAATAACAGGTATGTTAGAAATAGATTTAATGAGAACAACGGCAATAACGTTGATATTATAAACTTTAACATAATCATCTCATCACTTATTGATAACATAAACTTAGATAACGATATCATAATCATTGTAAAGAATACTGATATCAATAATATGTTTCTATCAAGATTCTTATAATCTCTTATGCGTTGCACAATAGCTGCTCTTAAAAACTCTAGACCTAGTACGTATGGTATTATCCGTATGATGTTTAGTAAGACGCCATAAATGCTAGTATCATAAGAATTCAGTCCCCAACCACTAATAATGCCTGTTAGCATTAATACTCCTATATTAATTGATGCTAATAGAATAGATGTATATATCGAGCTACTATTACGATCAATAAGATCAAACAATACTGCAAAGGCAAGGAACCATAGAAATGGCTGCACTACATAGGCTGAATACCCCTTTAAGAGACCAGCATACAATAGCAGTTTCGAAGCCAAAATTAGTATCATAGCTACTATTATCCTTAGCTTTAAGTTATCCTTATTTAGCGTCAAGGCACATCGCATTTACTCTACGCTGGATACGTATTGTGTAGCTAGAGTATATGGGAGTATGGGAGAATTTCTATAGAACAAATATACAGTTCGTAATAGAGAACAAAGAACTCCGTAAAACAGAAAATAATGCAAGAGAAGAAATAAAGCATAAATAAGTTGACGATGTTGCGGGAAGTCAAGTTTATTATTAAAAAATATTTTACGGACACTTGAGCTAAAAATCGCTCAGTCCCTTTCCATTTGTATTTTTACCTACTTCTAGCTCTTCAAGTTTTATTTTTCATTTACGGTGATGGTAGAGCGCTTTCATATTCGTTCCAGGCTATTGCTTGGAACTGTATCATCATATGTAGCGTTGAGTTCTCTGGAGCCGGCTGTAGTATTGTTATGTCGAGACTTATGTCAGCGCTTTCACATGGATGTAGTTGTACTCCGAAGTTATCTCCCCACCAAATCATTGTATCATTTATACCATCACCATCTAAGTCTAATTCTACACCTGCGTGTAATACGTGTTCGTTGAGTTCATAGTATTCGTGACCATCTATTATTACTCGCCATATTTTGAGGGGTATGGTACCGTCGTTGTGTACTTTGAATGCTATGTGTTCATAGTACCATGGGTAGACGTTATGCATTGTTATGTTGAGTGCGTCGTAGTCCCCATCTCCATCCGTATCTATTAGTTCCACGTCAGTACATCCTACATTCTTACCCTCACTATTATTACCAGGTGGGACATTGGTATCTGGTACATCAAAGTCACAGGTATCTAGTTGTATCACAGTATTGGGAACGAATTCCCAGTCTAGTTCACCAGTTTTTACCGTACCATTTATTTTCAGTTCGCCATACCACATAGCATACGATACTGTTACTAGTAGTAGTAACGCTACTATTGCTATCGGCGCCATTATTCTTTTTTCAAAGTTCATTTAGTATACACCACGTTTTATGTTATCGTTAGGGTACCTCGTTCCACTGAGCGAACACTAATGTTATCTCGAATGTGTATGTAGCGTTTTCCTCTGCTGCTTGTAGTACTGTTACCTTCATTTCATAGGTTGAGTCTTCTCCAGCATGTATCTGAGTATCTGCTGGTGGATAGAATTCAACGTCTAATGCTGTTGTATTAACACCTATTATTGTATAGTTTAATAGTTTAACCGGTATTGTACCAATATTGTCTACTAGGAACTTGAATTCTGGTTGATATCCTGGATAGGCGTTGACTATAGTTACGTTTAGTTTTATTACATCGCCTTCGTCGTCATATAATTCTGGTTCTACGATACAGCTTGCTACGTCCTTACCCTCACTGTTATTAAATCCTGGCGCCTGTGGATCTGGCCCAGTATCACTGCATGCCCAGTCGCTCCACTCTACGTCTACTTCACCAGTATTGATTGTTACGTTTATCCTTAGTGTCTCGCTCCACATAGCGTATGCCGTTGCTAGCGACGCTAATAATATGGTTAGAGCTAATATTCCTATTATTTTTGAAGATGTGTAGTTCATGTAGTACACCTATTTGTGTTGAAAATAACTACACCTCCGCTTATATTAAGAATGATGTAGGAAAAATCTACAGAAATAAACGGGTATTAGGTTCTATAGTATTTTTGTGGAACAGTTCTTCATATATAATGGGATAATTCTAGATGTTAGTGTTAGTACTCTCATTCCAAAATATATTAAATGAAACTATAATTATTTGCTTCTACTTAATTGAATGAATAAAAATTATTCTGTTATTTGTGTTAGAAAAGACTTTATCATTGTCTGATCTGTTCTTGGTAGGGTTAGTTTGTATACTTCTATTTTATCATACATTTTCTTTTCTATTCTTGCTGAAGTACCTGTTTCTACGAATATGCCTACACCAACACCTACATCTAACAAGCCGAGTACGAACCATAGGTATTCTAGTGATGCTATACTACTTGTTGATGTAGAGATATATACTGCCGCATAACTATTTTCCTCTAACCCGACCATTAGATCAAAGTAGTGTATGAGTCCGGATTCGCCTAGGGCAGTATATGATTCTAGGATCTTACCACTCGTTTTCTTTATGAAGTAATCCTTAATTGCTTCAACTAATTCTATTCTATTATTATGCGTATTTTTAACATCAAGAAGCGATCTAAGTTTCAGTAATATCATTAGAGTTAGAATACCTTTAGGGGTTATTCTGTATAGTGTTCTGCTTCCCACATTTTCCTCAATTATTAGACCGTACTTTATTAGCTTCTCAAGATATTCGGATAACATTTTTGTATTTAGATTAGCCGCATACATTATTCTAGTCTTACCTATGGCTCCACTCGTACTCTTATTAAACGACATGAGAATATCGGATATTATATTCATTTCTGAACGATACTTGCGGTCCTTTCTATAACTTGAGACTCTGCCAGTCTGGAACTCCATTATTCTTGCAACTCTACCTCTGTTTAACACTAATACTCGTATACTCTCCTAGACTTATAAAAGTAATGTAATGTAAGAGAATAAACTCATTTTTTAGTTCTGTATCTAAGTACCAGTGGTAACCTATGTAGGAATGATACAGAAATGAACACGTTTTCTCAATTAAATATATTATTGACGAAGCTGTATGTAAGAATAAAAATAATACACGTGCAAAAAACTAATTATACTATAAAACCAACCTTCTTATTCACAATAATTCGCTGCGATTTCTCTAACTTTATCCTCTCTTAAAGTATTAGTTCTTCTACACCATTCGATAAGTTCTCTTGTACATTCTTCTACGCTTTTTAACTCAATATTTCTAAAGTAGAGGGCAAGTTGTTTAGCGATATATTCTATTGATTCTCCGAATGTATTACCTCGATATAGTATTTCCTCTAGTATCTTTTTGTCCTCAAGCATTCTTAGCCACGTTATCCTCCTAGACTTAACTCTACGTCTTCTAGGTCTTTGCTCTACTTCAGTTAACATTTGTACTTGGTCTATTACTTGTTGAATAATACTGTCGGGTAGGGGATTCGATATATACTGTTTCAAGCTAAAGGATTCTAAGTCTATTGGTCTGAAATCATAATCTAGAGGCTGTACCTTTTTACTTGATTTATCATGAATTGTATATGGTATTCGAGAAAGTCTTGAAACATCCTTAATTACTCTTTCGTCAAGTGAACCTATGTTTAACTCATGTATCTTTAGTTCATATAGTGTGTATTCCAATACGTTTTTTAGAAAGTATTTAGGACCCTCTACGGGTTTTCTAATATAGCAATAAACGTGATACCCTTTCATACCACTAAACACTATTAATGGACTACAATATGATTGCAAGTGATCAACTAGCTTTCTAGCATCACTTAATGCCTTACTAATGTCTTTAGGATGATCTAAGTCGAAGAACAATTTCTCTAAAGCTACTGGTTTTCCAGGTTTGCCAATATCACCAGTATAGTAGTTTACTGAGAGAAAACATGGTCTATGTTTCTTTTGGTCACGAAATATTATCGATTCTAATTTGTCTATTAACTCTATGCTATAGAAGGATCTCTGGGGATGCCCATAGTCGCGCCCCCATAATTTTTCGAGGAGAGTATATCTATCATAGACTCCGTTAAACCATTCAATTAAGAACTCTTTAAACTCCAAGTTAAATAACCCTTATCGTGAAGACTAGGTCTAGGGTTTCGGGGTAGTAGGATTGCCTCGTGTACTTATAACTGGTTTTGAACGATACGGGAAAGAACCTATTAATCCAACTGAAAGAATAGCGTTAGAGCTCAACGGACAAGTCATAGGGAAAGCCCTCATCTATGGTTTAGTCCTACCAGTATCATATAGGAGTATTAAAAAGATGTTACCCCAAGTACTAGCCGATATAGATCCCGATATAGTATTGTCTCTCGGTCTTTCACCTCAAAGAACTCTTGTAAGTATCGAACGAATAGCTTTAAACTATGTTTTTTCTAAAATTCCAGATAATGATGGTATTATAATTGAACATAAGAAAATAATTGATAATGGACCATTAGCTTTAGAATCCACAATAAATGTTATTGAAGCAGCTAACGTGATGCTGAAAAACGGTGTTCCAACAACCATATCGTATCATGCTGGTACTTTTCTCTGCAACTATGTATTCTATTTAATACTGTACTATTCAAGGAATCATAAGAGGCGTGTGGGCTTCATACATGTACCGTATACCCATAGAGACGTAGTATTCATGTTGAGGAATAAAGTAAATAAAAATCCACCATCAATACATTACGACTTACTGGTAAACGCTATTAAAAAACTAATACTATATCTTTCAGAGGCCTAGTACTTTGCATCCTTTAAGAATCAATAATAATAGAATAAGGATAATAAGTAACACCATAAAAGACATAGGATTAGAGGCGATTAAGAGAATAGAAGAATACGACCCTCAGTTTAAAGCATTAAGAAAAATACATAATAGAATCAAAGATCTCCGTTTTTTATGCCTCGCAGCTATATGTAATGCTATTATAAGTTATAGACTTAGTGGTCATGGTGAAGACTACTGGCTCGAATTTGCAGAATACCTTACATACAGGAATATCTCATTAAATGTTAATGCCGATTATATTGTAGATCTAGTCGCCGAGTTTTTAACCAAATCGAAATATAATAGAATGCTATTAAATCAAAAGATAAGTAGACTGAGAAGACTTAAGACGCATGGTGTCCATCGCACGATATTTGATAAATGTCCAGAACTCATCAACAACTTGAGTAGACTACTAGTAGTTATTGCCAATGGTATTAATGCTAAACCAGACTCTAAAACTATAGTTTTCGCTGTAAAAATGGCTTATTATGCTGCTAGAGTACACGGGAAATCAATCATTCCCCCCATGGATATTATGATACCAGTTGATCGGAGAATAGGCTTACTATCATATACTTCTGGAATAATAGATCTAAATACTAGAATAACAAGTGTTAGAGATCTAGAAAGGATAGTGCTGAGATATAGTGGTATACCACGTGAAGCCTGGCGAAGAGTATCCCTAGAGGCAGGAATTCCCCCATTAAATATTGATAGCCTAATATGGTTTATTTCGAGGGGGCTAGGTAGAAAGAATTTATTACTAATCCGTAGAAACGCTATTAACGTTTTACTTAAAATACTCGGAGAAGAATACAGAAGTAAGATCATGAGACTTGTAAAAGAAATCTATTTCCGAGACATAGTTGAACACTAAGTTTAAGACCTAATTAAAGATATGTAGAGTAGAGGGGATAAATGATGAGTGAGGATGATCTACCACCAACACTGAAAATGAAGCTCTATAGTAAGATCATTAGGAGGATAAGTGAGGCCCAGAAGGAAAAAGAGCAAAGAGAGGAGCAAACACTTAGTCCTAGGAAAATAGTTGAACAAGTACTCGTTGATGAGAAAGCAAGAGAGTTCCTCGAAAGAGCCCTCAAGGAATATCCTGAGGCAGCTGAGTACGCTATTAACGTTATAGCTGAACTAGTAAAACGCGGATACATAAGAGAGATTGATGGAGTATTAATGTTGCAATTACTTAATAGGCTTGGTGTACCAATAAGACCAGAACTGAAGATTAGATTCGTTAAACGCGGAGGAAAAGAAGTAAGTCTTAAGGAATATCTTGAATAAAGCATAAAATAATTCTTCTCTTTAGTTACTTGTATAAACATTTTGTATAAGGTAGAGCCCTCCTATCATTGACACAATATGTATAATTGTTTTATACCCCCAATACAGCGGATTTTAGGAGAAATTAAAGAGTGGTGCATAGTGGTGCATACTGACCTTAGAATTAGTTTTACTGCAAAACAAAGAGTAGTTAAAATAGGAGATATTGTTATAGGTGGTACGCCTGGGGATAATCCAGTATTACTCGTTGGCTCGATATTCTATCATGGCGATAAACTGTTAATTAACGAGAAAAAAGGTGTTATTGACAAAGAGAGAGCTAGAAAACAAATAATTGATGCGATATCATTAGCAGACAAGTACGGTGTGAATTTTGCTGTTGACCTTATTTTCCCGACCACAGAAAGTGTTGAGAACATTATGTCGTTTATATCCAGCTTTGATGACTTAGTATTGTTTCTTGATTCTCCAGACCCTAATGCACGTATTAGAGCATATTATCTGACAAGAGAGCTCGGTATTACCGAGAAAGTAGTAGCTAACGGCTTATATACTAATACGAGTGAAGAAGAGATTATAGCCATTAGGGATTCTAATATTAGAACAGCATTACTATTGGCTTTTGATCCAGCAAACCCCCACCAATCAATGATGCCCCATGACCGCTTACACGTATTAGAGAAGAAATTATTACCTCTTGCAAGAAATGCGGGTGTAGAAAATATTCTAGTTGACGCAGTAGTATTGGATCCAGCTAGTATAGGTATAAGTGCTACAACAATTAAATTAGTAAAAGAAAAATATGGTTACCCTTCTGGTTGTGCCCCAGCTAACGCTCTAGGCCCTGTTTCTAAGTCTAAGTTCAAGATAGAGGAGGTAGCGGGAATACATGGAGGTACTGCAGTATTCCTACGTGTTATGGGAGCAGATTTTATCATGTATGGTCCAGTTAAGAGAATCAAGTATACTGCACCAGCTGTAGCCTTCGTTGATGGTCTTCTAGGATATTTAGCTAGACATGAGGGTGTACACATAGGTAGAAATCATCCTTTAAGGAAAATATTGAAAAATGTTCAAAAACTCTTCACTTCTAGCACTTAACATCAAGGATGACAGCTGTGAAGATAATAGTCTCTGATAAAATACCATTACAAGGATGCCCCAAGCTAATGTATAATGGCCCTTGTGGAGGTGGCAGCAACAATATATGTGAAGTTACTAGAGGAAAATGTATATGGGTTGAAGAATATTTAAAGAATCCTAATAATCCGTTATTCCATGATATCGTTTTAGATAAAGGATTCAAAGTAACTGATTATATACCGTCGATTAGGACTCCCTCAACACTTTTTATGAAAAAAATAATGGGTAGAAAACCCATATTGTCGTATGAATACGTAGTAGAGCGTAGAGTCTCCCTACAAAGAATCCTAGAGGACTTAGGTAATCTTAAACAAGTGTATGATGCCGTAAACTTTATTGACAGCCCCCTAGGTTCTCCTCATATAGATCCCGTTGCATTAGCTATACTGTCTAAAAATATAGGTTTAGAGTCTGTCGTTCAAGTATCCTGCAAGGATAAGAGTAGAGTTCAGCTTGAGGCACTAATTTTAGCCTTAATGTTACATGATATAAGAAATATGCTTGCAATAACTGGTGATTGGCCTCATTTAGCTGGGGATAAAAGTAGTAGACCGGTCTTTGATCTCGATTCTGTGAGATTAGTTTATCTTGTAAGACTAATGAGCGATCTAGGCATTGATTATAGGAAGAGAAGGATAGAAAAACCTAAAATTATACATGTAGGTGTAGCTGCGAATCCATATTTTAAACCTATAGATTTAGAGGTTCTTAGACTGCATAAGAAGATTAAAGCTGGTGCCGAATTCGTTGAGACTCAACCAGTTTTTAATAAACTAGTTGTACTAGAATTCTTGAAGAAAGTAAGGGAGAGAGATATACAAGTACCAATAATTTTCTCGGTAATAGCCCTACCAGATTATAGGCTTGCTAGAAGTTTAGAGGAATTCGCGAGAATAAAGATACCACAACAATACATCGAACTACTTAGGAGAAAGAATCGAGAAGCCAATATGGAATTCATACCTAGATTAGTAGAAGAGTTAATAGCCATCGACCATGTATCTGGTGTACATGTTCTAACCTTAGGGGACAATAATATGGGACTAATTCTTGGTAAAAGATTACGAGAAATATTATGAGCCCACTGAGTTAAAGTCTAGGTTTCTTATCCAAGTACTCATAAATTCTCTAGTTTCCGCTAGATCTATATTCTTTGTCTTCTTGAGTAGCTGACGCATACCTTCCTCGTGATCCTTGTCAAGAACGAGTGTTTTAAGCCCTGATAGAACCATGTTACCAGCTATCATTATCTTGTTCTTTTCTACTTTGGGAATAAGTCCCAAGAATAATGCATCATCAATACTGATGGATGAGCCAAAAGTACCAGTTAATATCACCCATTTTAGATCACTTACCTCTATATTCGACTCACGCAACAATAGTTGCCAACTTGTTTTTACAGCTGCTATTGCTTTTTGCAACTCCCTTATATCGAGTTGTGAGAAAGTTATAGGCCTACCTATCCCCGTTTCACTTCCATTAACAATTGTTATCGTTTTAACACCGTTAATTCTACGATAACCTTTAATTATACGTCCTTTCTCGTCTATTACTTTATATCTCAATAGTTCAGCTAATAGACTAATCACTCCGGAACCTAAAAGACCAACTGGTTTACCACTACCTTCAACTGTATAATCAAATAGTATTTTATCACTATATATTTCCCTTATTTTAACTGATGATATACCCGGAAATCCTACTCCAGCACCAGACTCTATATGTCCTTCGAAAGCTGGTCCAGCCGGAGTACTCGTAACGTAAAACCTGGCTTCCTCTCTATCAGTTCCTACTATTACCTCAGTATTCGTTCCAATATCAATTATTAAATAAGGTTTTTCGAGACCCATATATTCAACTGCTGCAACATTAGAAAAAGCATCAGCCCCAACGAATCCCCCTATAAATGGTGCAGCGTAGAAGGGAGTACAGTCCCCTAGTACACCTATAAATGGGCCTCTAAGAAGGGGCTGGTAAGGTTTTACTGCGAGGTAATCTATAGGTAATCCGAGTAGTATGCTTTGATTAACACTATTACCAGCAAACGCTGCCATTATTACATTATTCTCATTAGCTATCTTCATTATAGTATAATGTAGTTTTTCTCTCATTTCACTAAGACTTACCGAGTTTTCGATAATCTTTGAGAGTCTCGTTATAATGTCTGCACCATAACTCATTAATGGGTTCATTATTATTTTTTCGCGTAGAATATTGCCCTTATCATCTATTACTTGGTAGGCTATCTTAGTCGTACCTATATCAACTAGTAAGATAAGACGTCCCTTCCCCTCAACCCCTGTAATCGATAGAGGATGTCCTAGTAGCGATATAATCTTCCTATTATTATCACGGAGGCAGTTACTCACTACTACTTCCTCCCGAGAGTCCAGTGGTAGGTTCCCTGGCTCTATATAGAATACATTGAAAATGGGATTTATTCTTCTTAACACTATATTATATGAGTAATGGGATACATTGAACGAAGGTTTATAGAGTAATTCTACTTCTATATCGCCTAAGACTCGGGTCTGACATGCCAGTCTTAGCTCTTTTCCCAGGCCACGGCTTAATTCGTTTCCCGTAGGCTCTGATACTTTACCCTTTACTTTTACAATACATTGGCCGCATAAGCCTCTTCCACCGCATGGAAGCGGTAATATACTGTTTTTTGCTAGTACTTCCCCTAATACGCTATTGTATTCAACAATTATTTTTCTATTAATATTCTTAACATATATTGATACTTTTTTAATAGTCTAATTCACCTCTTTTCTGCATATTTGTTTACTATTTTAACGGCTTCAATAGCATTCTTTGCCCAAGCATCTGCTCCTATCTTATCTGCGTAATCCTTTGATGTAGGTGCACCGCCTATTATAATAAACACTTTGTCCCGTAGACCCTCTTCTTTTAACTTATTTATGACTACCTCCATGTATCTCATAGTAGTTGTTAATAAAGCACTCATACCTAGTACGTCTGGATTATATTTTCTCACCGCATCAACGAATTTATCAGCTGAAACATCTACTCCAAGATCTATCACTTCATGACCAGCTGCCTGTAGCATTACTTTAACTAGAGTCTTACCTATATCGTGTACATCACCTTTCACTGTACCCAAAACTATCTTCAAACGCTTTTTAGCTGAAGCCTTTTTTGCTTCTTCTCTTAGAAGCTTGTCTAATTTTTTCATTACTTCTTTAAATATTTCAGCTGCTTCTATTAACTCAGCAATAAAGTATTCTCCCTCTTCATAAAGCCTTCCTATCTCATTCATAGCCTCACTCATAGGCCCTAATACTATTTCAGTAGCACTAATACCATTTTTTAATGATTCTTCAACTGATTCTAAAACACAATCACTGTTTAAGTCTACTAGACATTCTTTGATTTTTTTCAATACATTATTGGAACCCATTTCTTACTTCGCCTCTCTCCTGCAGGTATTGATTGCTACTCAGTTTATCTCTTTAACACTGCTAACATGTTTTAAAGGATTTTATAACACTATATGTTGAGAGCTTTGTGAGGGACTGGATAGTGTTTGTAAGCCATGTGGGTAGCTTTCCTTTAGATCCCCAGCCAGGTATAGAAGAAAGGATTCTAGAGGACCTCTATAGAATAGGTGTTGACATCCCGCCTTATCCACAATTGAGAAGCTTCATTGATATTTATCTGGAGCCGCTAGTCGATGCTGGATTATTAGAGAGAAAAGGTGATTTTTATTATGCGTCAATTAATGTCTTATTAGATGCTAGACCTCCTAGATTGCGCGTGCCCGAAGCTGAAATCGCCATAGATATTGTACATAGAAAAAAGCTAGAATTCAGAGGACTAAGGGCTCCAATAACTGGTCCTTATACGCTAGCTTCAAGAGTATACTTTGATGAGCCGGAGAAAGGACTACGTGCTACCATGGTTTCAAAAAAGGAGGTAGTCAATAGCTTTTTCGTAGAATATGTTAGGGGGTTTGTCGAATATATGGACAGCCTAGGATATACTGCTATATTTATTGACGAACCTATTCTCGGCGTTATCGTTGGTAAGAGAAGAATTCTCTATAACCACACAGCTGATAGCATCATAGAGAATCTAGAGATCTTGTACTCTGCAAAGAAGTCATCAGCTGTTGGAGGCATACATGTGTGTGGGCGCATATCTAGTAGGTTATATGAGATTTTATCACATGTAAAGGGATTAACTCTATTGAACTTTGAGTTTAAAGATACCCCCGAAAACCTTGACATCATAGATTATAGGCTACTCGAGAAAAACGATAAATTGTTAGCACCGGGCGTTGCAAGTGCTAAGAAACCAGTTGTAGAATCAAAAGAAGAAATAGAGTCACTACTAAGGACAATATTGGTTAAGACCCGCGAGCGAGTAGACTATGTTTCAGCCGATTGCGGATTTGGTGGGTTAAAGGGAGTATTCAATGACCCCTACAGAGCATATGAAGTAGGATTAAAGAAACTAGAGAATATTGTAAAAGTTGTAAGAAAGATAAAACAATAACGAACCTTTTATGCTACTTGCTCCTCTGGTATAAATGCCTCCTTCCACTTGGATATATTATAATCATTTATTTCCTTCACTATTTTTATAGGCAATGTTTTCGCTAAGTGCTCTATAATGTTGCGTGCATAGCTCCTATTGGCTCCCCAGCCCACATTGAGAAGACCCCCTCCGCCACCAGTAGCAATTACTTTTATTACGGTTTTCCCTTGAACTTCCTTCACAATAGTTACTGCAGATGCCCAGGAACTGGTACGAAAGAACATTTTTTCTCCAATAAAAACGGCTATTCGTGGAGAACCGTTGATATATTCTAGGTGTACTGATACTGCTTCATGCATTCTCTTGAGGGTATCAACTATTCTGTCGAAACCAGCTTGGGATACGGCTATTACCATATGTGATTTAGCCAATGACAACACCACTTATGATTTATGATTGTAAATTAGGATTCACTAATGTATTTTTCTAAAAGATGTTTTAAGAATTCACTCACCGTTCCCTTAAATCCGTTGGATAATGCCTTAGAATATGCTGTCTCTAATAACTCTCTTAAATTTGCATCTATTTTTAATATTATTTCTGAGTCTTGTTTCGCATAATTTAACAGTATGTTTACCACATCTTTCAACTCTTCATCATTGAACCCTACATTATCGTAGACTACTATATTGTGGTCTACTTCTAGCTCTCTTTTTATCTCGCCAGGTACTCGAGTTCTAGATATGAGGATCATTTTATCAGGCTTGTATAGGGACTTGTAAAGTGTTACAATATGATGTTCTCGTAAACGAACTCCTCTTCTCTCCTTTACTGTTTCACTAACTTTTTCTCTATCAACCCCTAACACTTCAGCTAAACCCGTCCATAAGCCTTCTATCCACTTATTTCGCCACTCCTCTGCAGTTAGAGGTTGAGCTAGCGGACCCTTAATGTCTCGTACTCGTAAGTACCAGTCTTCGAGTTCCTTGCACTCTATTATTATATTTGGCCTCTTTATGGGCGGATCTTTACCCAATTGTATTATGTTTAATATTCTACCTCCATAGACCATCATATCTGGTCTTAGAGCTGTATAAAGTTTCCATGCCCTTCTTAAGTCGCTTGTATCTTCCCATCCTATGGGTCTTGGTGCTTCTAGGAAGAAACTAAGGTACCCTCTACCCAAGGTATATGTTATTGCGTTTGGAGGGATGACACCTGTTTTTTGTCTACCCCATCTTTCAAGTGGTAGATACTTATTTTCAGGGTAAACTAATGTGCTGTTCTCATCTATGATATTCTTTAATATTTTTATGAATACCCAGTTTTGATAGATGCTTCGTAGATTTGTTCTAAAAGAAGTACGTATTGCTGCACCCGCTTTACGCTCGTATTCTTCAAGCCCTATACGCCTTCTAAGCAAGTCATTGGTGTATATAAATATCTTCTTTTTTAGATGCGCTAGTATGTCTTCGGTAAAGCTCTTTAGCTCTCTGGACAAGAGCACAGTATATAAACCGGCAATATTTTTCAATTCTTCCATTGATTTTTTAAACAACTCTACCCATTTATATCCCTGGTCTATCAGTTCCTTGTCGAGTATGTAGTATATGAAGTCTTCCTTTAACTTATTTTCTAATTCATTGAATAACTTCTTATAGATGGGTTTTATTTTTAATCTACCAGCACTGTCAACGCTAGTTATTTTTAATAATTCTTCATATATTTCCGTCCAGCGAATCGAGGGAGCAGCCATAACTTCAATCATAGTGTTCGTGCTGATAGTATTCGCCTCCCTCACTCTTTACACCACTATTATTTACTGGCTTAACCGCCTCCGCGACGCCGACCCTTCTCATCGTATATCAATCCTGTGGGGCAGTCTTCATCGGCGGTATTACTTCAAAACAGTGTTTGTTTTAACCATATATTAGTATTACCTTATTATATAGAATTGAATTGCCTCTTTAAACAGTTATAAGAGCTTCAACAACATATTATTTTAAGGTGAACAAGTATTGACTACATTAAAACAAAGTATTGAGAGGTTAAGTACTGGTATAAGAGAATTCGATGAATTAATAAAGGGAGGCATACCTAGAGGTTTCTTCGTAGCCGTTGTAGGGGAGCCAGGTACTGGAAAAACCATTTTCTGTCAACACTTTATAGCCGAAGGAGTACGCGTTGGTGATAGAAATATTTATGTAACAACTGAGGAGTCACGTGAAAGCATTATAAGACAAGCAGCACAGTTCGGCTGGGATTTCCGTCGAGCAATAGACGAGGGAAAACTCGTAATAATAGATGCACTAATGGGCGGTAGAGACGACCTATGGAGTCTGCATAGTCTTGACATTGAAGAACTCATAAACAAGATTATAGAGGCGAAAAAATACCTCGGATATGGTAGAGCAAGACTCGTAGTTGACAGCATGAGTGCCTTCTGGCTTGATAAGCCGGCAATGGCCAGAAAATACAGTTACTATGTTAAACGTGTTCTTACTAGATGGGATTTCACAGCACTCCTTGTATCACAATATGCTGTAACCACCAGTTTAGGATTCGGATTTGGAATAGAACATGTAGCTGACGGTATTATAAGGTTTAGACGGAGCATTACAAGCGGCTATCTTAGAAGATACGTTATTGTTGAGAAAATGCGTCAAACAGAACATGATCTACGAATGTATGAAGTTGAAATAATAAACGGGATAGGAATGAAGCTAAAAAGACCTACACCTATAAGGAAGGAAGACCTCGCGTTGCCACGAAGGGTTTGGCTTAAAATACTTGAATCGGAAATTATGAAACAAGCCGAGGTACCTGGAGATGATGGAGAAGAATAATGAACATGCCCACCGTATTATTGAGAAAGTATCTTTTGGTCTCATTGTGACAAGTGATAAAGTGTTTCGTGGCGAAAAAGAAGACAGAATAACACCCTTAGTCTACGAGCTTGTTAGAGAACACGGCTTCCAGCTTACATATAAAACTATAGTCCCAAACAATTTCGATAGAATTCTAGAAGAAACTAAGAAGGCCCTCAAGTACTCGGATGCTATTTTGATTACTGGTGGAACTGGATTAAGCTCTAAGGACTTGATCATTGATGTAATAGACTCCTTTAATGGCATAGATATACCAGGGTTTGGTGAACTTTTCCGAATGCTTTCTTGGAGTGAGGTTGGTGCTAGAGCGTGGATTAGTAGAGCTAAGGCAAGAGCTGTTAATAATAGGATATTATTTGCTCTACCAGGATCTCCTAATGCTGTTAAATTAGCGTTAGAGAAATTAATACTACCAGTTATAGCCCACTTATTATGGGAGCTAAGACATTGAGCTGAGCTCGTCTAGTCTTACACCAGTCTCGCTATCCTCATCTTTTCCATAAAAGTGCTTTAACATTATTCGTGCAATTTCCTTTACTTGCTCCATTACTTTTACTTTTCTAACTCTTAATTCGTCTGCTACGCGCTCCCATGATTTACCCTGCAATATTTTTGCTACTATAATATGCTCTTTCATTTTATCGAGATTTGGTCTCTGCTTTTTCTCCATAATCCAATACGCCTTAGCTAATTCATACATTAAGTCACATGCTGCCTCATAAGTCATTGGACCATATGAGTATATCCACAATCTATCCTCTTGTATTCGGGTGAGATTGGGCTTATAACCTGGTATTAGCGGAACATCTTCTCTTAAGATCATTAATGCTACCTCGGTTTCTAGATCTCGATAATTGTCTTGGAGGCTATGAAGTATTTTCCAGCGGAATTCTCTATTAGCTATTTCAACCATTTTCTTAACCTTATCTGATATTGGTTTAAGTACAAGTATAGTGTACTCACCACTAATCGGATGTCTATCAGGTGAGAGATGTACTGGTTTGAACCCGTTACGTAGCCAGAATTTAAGCAATTGCTCATTTACACCGAATCCACTACCAACCCAGTCATAGCCTTTCTCTAATGCCTCATTATATATTTCTTCTAACATACGGCTCCCTATACCCCTACTCTGTACATCCGGATGGGTTGCTATTCTCACAATACGCCAACCAATGGTTTCCGCAAAATCTCTTATCCTAACGTGTTTAAGGAATCTATCTGGTATAATATTGCCTGGTATACGTCCACCTTTTAGTAGATCGTCTACCATATCTTCGGGTATTGGCCCTTCTTCAGCTAATTGAACTGAGCAAACAACTTTTCCCGAGGGAAGTACTAATATTCGTGCACTATGATGCGGGGCATCGGCTATCATTCCAAGATCGTCTGGTTCATTACGATAATGCGCTAGCACATATATACCGAATAACTGTCGTAGAGTCTCCTCCCCCTCTTTACTAAATAACCAATAAGGATCCGGTTTAATATATTTGAACTCCCCGCGTTTTATTGCCTCTATATCAGATTCATCTAGTTCAGCTGGTTCGGCATCTAATAGGAGCGTCTTAAACTGCCATATTTCAACTGGGTCGTCTTTAGAGTACCTAATAGGCTCTTCCATTTCATATTCGTATAACTTTGTATTCGGATCCTCTCTTAGCCTCTTGAGAAAGCGAACAGAGAATCCTCGACCAGCTCCTTCATAACCATGTATTGTTGTTGCAAATATCGTCCTCCTATGACTACGCCATATAGAGTGTAATAGTGGTACGTGGATCCCAGCTGCTTCATCAACGACCACTATGTCAGCACTCATTTTAGGGATATTTATGGGCTCCCAATATTCAATACTAAATCTATCACCATTTATTTCTATTATTCTTCCACCCTTCCTTATTACCTTATAGTTGTAACCCAGTTCATCTAAGGTCTTCATAGCTAGCTGCATTAGTGATTGAACATTAGAAGAGCTTGGAGCTGTTACAAGTACACGTACACGATGCTTTACTTTCAAGAGCTCATGTATTAAGCCAACTACACCTATACCAGTCGCACAAGATTTACCCCTTCCTCTATCAGCTGTTATTACAACCGATACCCTCTTCTTTCTTGGTTTTTCTATAAGCTCTTCTAGTAATTTTATAACGTTTACTTGATCTTGTGTTAGAGCTTGTTTATATACTTCTAATGGAAATACTCTTTTCTCTGGTATTTTTAGCTCCTTTGCAACATATTCTTTTCCTTCATATGGTTGTGCTTTTAACGTTCTTCTATTATCTGCATCATACACGTATATTCCTGGATACTCCATTATTTTTCTTTTAACCCATGTTATAAATATATGTCTAGGCTCTGGTTTTTGAGGAACCGTAAGCGTTTTCTTAAATAACGTTAGCACTGTATCCCATTTCTCCCAAGAAGGCACCATTAATATTACTAGTCCTCCACCCTCAACCGTCCCAATAAGCCTACCTAGATCGTTAGGTTTCAAATCATTTACGAGATCTAAAACTAATGCTTTGAAAGTAGTGCCTAGGTATGCCTCACTCTCCTCATACATTATTATCTTCATTTTTGTATTCTTAGCCTTCCCTTTAACGAGTTCCTTGACAATATCCTTGCGTATACGAGCATCTCCAAATTCGTGGTGAAAAACATAGAGTACTGGGAGTTCTATGTCTTTCTTTAACTTGATTCTATAGAATCTGTCAAAAGATAATAATGCCTTAGCAGTTAGGACTCCAACTATATGTGGATCCTCACCGCTTATTACGAGAAGTCTTCTATGCCTAGCCCTGACAGCATTCTCCATATCTTTGAATAATTTTTTAAGAAGCCTCGTAAAACTTGCTGGAATATAGCTTGAATAATTATTTATTACATCCCTGGTAGTTGTTACCTTATCTTCTTCGTTAATCATTAGTTATACACCTTAAGCTATCTCCACGTAGGATTAGATGAACTTACTTTTATTCTTATTATCCATTACCCACAAATGATAGTTAATGGATAAAAATTTAGGTGAATTACTAAAAAGACCCTATATTACTTGAAAAGCATCTTAGAGGACCATTCTTTTTAGCTCTCTTGCCAATCTCTCGTATTTCATTATGTCCTCTCTGGATAAGCTAGGTGGTATCGTCTTTATAGCCTTTAGGAAGTGCTCCATACGTACTGGTCTTATCTTGAACTCTTCTCTCAACGCTATCATTGCTGCTTCACGGCAAACTGCTTCTATATCAGCACCAGTATAACCTTCTGTTAATTCTGCT
This sequence comes from uncultured Desulfurococcales archaeon, assembly GCA_964637085.1. Classification (GTDB taxonomy): domain Archaea; phylum Thermoproteota; class Thermoprotei_A; order Sulfolobales; family WANQ01; genus JALWGO01. Next base: position 22,747 of record CAZWTS010000052.1, read on the forward strand.
AGTTTTTCTAGATCTACGTCTTCAGCTAAGGGCATATTACGAGTATGTATTCTGAATATCTGTATTCTAGCTTCCTTATCTGGTGGTGGCACGTAGATTAATCTGTCAAATCTTCCTGGTCTTAGTAGTGCTGGATCGAGTATGTCAGGTCTATTAGTAGCAGCAATAACAACAACATTAGTTAATGGGACAATACCATCCATTTCGGCGAGTAATTGGTTCACTATTCTATCAGTTACACCACTTGTATCATGCCTAAAGCCTCTAGCCGGTGCTATTGAGTCTATTTCATCGAAGAACACTATTGTTGGAGCCACTTGTCTTGCTCTTCTGAATATTTGTCTTATTGCTTTTTCTGATTCTCCTACCCATTTGCTTAGTATTTCGGGGCCTCGAACAGCAATAAAATTAGCACCACTCTCAGTAGCAGCAGCCTTAGCCAACAAAGTCTTACCAGTACCAGGAGGACCAAAGAGAAGAACGCCTTTCGGAGGACGAATGCCTACTCTTCTGAAAGCATCTGGGTGTTTTAGTGGCCATTCAACAGCTTC
>CAZWTS010000053.1:0-2848 GCA_964637085.1 uncultured Desulfurococcales archaeon
CATAAACAATGTAAGCATAATCATAAATGCCAGTTGGAATACTAGTTGGGCTAGTGGGCTTGTAGTTCTTACTATTATTGGTAGTAGGAACGTCGCTATTAGCAATAGTGCTTCGGCTATTATCAGCCATGCTGGGAAAACTCTAACTTTTTTCCACAACTCTATAGTGCTGAGACCACTCATAGCTAGAGCACCCTAATATTCTACTACAAGCTCAATAGGCTTGTAGTTCCACAGATTTAAATAGTTTAAGGGTCTTCATGTTAACATTCTACTAGTTAGTTAAGGTTGATAAAAGGCGAATTCAATGAAACAGGAGTGTATGGGATAAAAATTATTATGAGCGTTAGTATGATAGCTTATACGGTATTACTTCTTTCTTCTTCTCCTTTTCTTTCCTTCTTCTGGCTGCGTTAATAATTTCTCGGCCTCCTTGTAGACTTCCTCCTTGATACCAGCCTTCTCTAATAATCGCTCAATACGGTAGAGTTGCTCGTGTGCTATATTGAATTGCTTAGCTACTCTCGATATGGGTATGCCTTTTGCTCTAGCGTATAAGAGTATTGTTATAGTCCTAGCAGTTGCTGGGTGTCTAAGCTTGCTTGCTATGGGGGAATCGAAGAGTATGTAGTCTATGAGTTCTATTTCCTTTTTAGCGAAGTCAACGAGTTCTTCGGGTATCGGTATTTCGTGAACCGCTTTCCTCTTCTTTAGATATATCTTAGAGTCCTCTATCCATGCTTTCCTCTTTCTTCTCCTCCTTTTTTGTAAGAGTAAGCTCTGTTCACTTGTCATTGAATGCTCACCCACAGTACTCCTATACTTTCTAGTGGAGATAAATCTTTCTCTCTTAGTACGCATAAGTTACAAAGGGGGATATTTAAATTATCGTTTTTGAATCCTAATAGACTAGGCACTGGGATATAAATATAATTTTAAAGTATCTCTAGATTCTAGATAAGATAAGCGATAATATAAGTAAGCCCCAACCAAATAATAGTATGTATCCTATAACTTTCTTCAACGATGAGGCGAAAACCAATAGTAGATATAGAGCTGTTAAGAGGATCAGTATACTGAAAGCACCACTATATTGCTCGGCTAGTTCTGGTTGCTGTTTAAACAATGTCTCCTCTAGGAGGGTCTTAATTATGTTCTGGAGGATGTTTATAGCATAGGCTATAGTCCCACCAATATCCAATCTACCAGTTCACCTCCATACCCCTAATAGAGTAATATTAGTCTAGGACAATAGTATTTATGCTCTCACACCTAACATCTTACATCTACTCGGCCAGCGCAAGATGTTATCCTAGCTCGTTGAGTATGGGATCTAGTATTCTTAGTACTCTCCAAGCATCTTCAAGTGTAGGAGAACTACTCTTCTCCCCCCTTACTTTTTTCACCCATTCTCTTAACTCTCTTTTTAAAGGCTCTTCTCCACCAACTTTAATAGTTCTCGAAGGCTCTCCTGTTTTAAGATATGTAATGGTATTATTGTCTGTATTTCCTCGTATGAAGTACTCTGGTGTTATTAGGTCTATCTCTCTAACTTTTGCTGGACTTATACCATCTACATGTATCATTGCTGGTGTTCCATGATAATCTAATACTATTTTTACTACTTCATCACTACTAACCCTCATATGCATCCAAGCCTTTAATGTAGGCTCCATTTTATCTGCTAGGACATAATTTGCTATATCGATGTCGTGTACAGCTAGGTCAAGTAGTATATTATTTCCTCTAGCATGTGGGGGTCTACGAGAAAGTCTCCTTAGCTCTAAGACATTTACCCCAAGTCTCTCTGCTTCCCTCTTAATGTATTCGACAACCGGGTTAAACCTCATAATAAAACCTGGAACTGCGACAAGGTTTCTTGCTTCAACTTCTCTTCTAAGTTCTTCTAGTTCTCGAAGATTGCTTGCAACTGGTTTCTCTATGAATAAATTAATATCCATTGAAGCAGCTCTTTTAGCGGTAACTGCTAAATATGGAATGGATACGACAACGGCTACAGCATCAAGTCCCCTAATATCGTTTATATTATTAGAATATTTTGGAACACTATATTTCTCAGCAAGCCTTCTTGCTTTCTCTAACTCTATGTCTACTATGATTTTGAATTCCACTAACCCTTCTTCTTCGAGTTCTTTTAAGACACGAGCAATATTTGAGCCCCATCGACCGGCTCCTATCAAACCAACACGCACTGCATCCAAACCATACACCATACGGGGTTTCCGAGAATAGTTCTAGTAACAAGTACATAAATATAGCAGTAGTGATTACAAGTTTATAATGTAGGTGTACTAAATATTCCCCAGGAAATACTTATACTAGAGAATGCACGTGTTATGGGTTCTTATGCTGAGAACTGTGTTGTAATAGAAGGAGATAGGATAATACATGTAGGTAGAGACGAGTCATGTAAAAAATATAGTGGACGAGCATCAAGAATAATAGACCTAAAGGGCTCAGTCCTACTACCCGGATTAATAGATGCACATCTACACTTATCGTGGCTTGCAATGGGTTTAGACTGGCTTGACTTAAGGGGTACTAAGAGTATTAATGAAATAGTAGAAGCAGTGAGACTAAAAACTACTAGAGTGAAAAAAGGCGATTGGATTATTGGTAGAGGCTGGGATCACGAACTATTCCATGAAAAAAGACTTCCAACACGCTGGGATCTAGACGAGGCTTCACCAAATAACCCTGTCTTCCTAATAAGAGTCTGTGGTCATGTAGGGGTAGTTAATAGTTTAGCGCTCAAGAAGATCGGTATCGATAAACATTTAGAGGAATACAAGGGCCTCATTGACTTAGGGGAGAATGGTTCTCCTAC